>JBPCUG010000062.1:0-7879 GCA_051011275.1 Cyclobacteriaceae bacterium
ATCTCTTCCTGCTGGCAAGCAAACAGGCCGCACAAAGCAATTAAAGCAAGTATTATGGAAGAGAGTCTCATTATTTTAATCAAGCTTAGAATCTGCCAAGTGCAGAACCTGCTTCTTGGCTGGTAACAATTTACAAAAAAAGTATGCTTTTGTCCAGCGGGTTTGTTTACAGACAGTTATATTTAAAATCAACCTTAAACAAATGAATATAATCTCTAAAACCTCCATATTATTTTGTTGTGTGGCCTTTATCTCTTGCCAACAAAAAGAACAGCCCGGAGAGAATGAAGTACCTCAGGCTCCTCCCAATATTGTCATTATTTTCACCGACGATCAGGGTTATCAGGATGTAGGTTGCTTCGGATCTCCGGATATCAAAACGCCAAGCCTGGATAAGATGGCGTCAGAAGGAGCAAAGTTTACCAACTTCTATGTGACTCAAGCAGTTTGTTCCGCGTCAAGGGCAGCATTGCTGACAGGCTGTTATTCTAATAGAGTAGGGGTGTCCGGCGCTTTTGGCCCTAATGCTGGGAAAGGGCTGCACTCCAATGAAGTAACTATTGCCGAGGTCCTAAAACCTCTGGGCTATTCCACCGCGATCTATGGCAAGTGGCACTTGGGTCATGAGCCCGAACTACTACCCACGCGCCAAGGTTTTGATGAATACTTTGGACTTCCTTTTTCGAATGATATGTGGCCCTATCATCCTTGGCAAGGAACGGTTTTTAATTTTCCTCCATTGCCTTTAATAGAAAATGAGCAGGTGATAGATACCTTGGAGGATCAATCAATGCTGACCACTTGGTATACCGAACGGGCCGTATCTTTTATAGAGAGAAACAAGGATCAGCCTTTCTTCTTGTATGTGCCTCATAGCATGCCACATGTTCCGTTGTTTGTATCTGATAAGTTCAAAGGAAAATCGGAGAGAGGTTTGTATGGCGACGTGATATCTGAGATCGACTGGTCGGTGGGCCAGATCTTGCAGGCGCTAAAGGATAACGAGGTGGACGATAATACGCTGGTGATCTTTACCTCAGACAATGGCCCCTGGCTTTCGTACGGCTCGCATTCTGGTGAGGCACTCCCACTGCGCGAAGGCAAAGGAACAGCTTTAGAAGGTGGCGTAAGAGTGCCTTTTATCGCTCGATGGCCAGGTAAAATTCCTCAGGGCTTTGTAACCGACAAGCCTGCTATGACTATTGATTTGCTTCCCACGATTGCTGGACTAACTGGAGGCCAACTCCCCGAAAATAAAATTGATGGAGCAGATATGTGGCCTCTGCTTGCCGGCGATTCCACGGCGCAACCGCAGCACGAAGCTTACTATTTATACTATAAGCAAAATGAGTTGCACGGGATCCTAAGTGGTGATGGTCGTTGGAAATTGTATTTGCCACATCAGTACCGATCGCTAAATGGTCGTGTAGGTACTGACGATGGAATACCTATTGATTACGACCAGAATCAGATGGAATTGGAACTATATGACCTGCGAAATGACATCAGTGAGACCACGGATGTTGCCGGGCAAAATAAAGAAATAGTTGCCGTTTTGCTGGAGCATGCCGAGCAAGCCAGGGCTGAGTTAGGGGACAAGCTAACTGGTAGAGAGGGAACGGGCGTAAGGCCGTTAGGCTTGATAGCAACGGAAAATTAAGGTGTCGTGATGTCAAGCAGACTTGTTTATTTGGTCATTCTGTTTGGCTTTACGACTTGTGCCATAGAGGGTGACGGAGAGTATAGCCCGTCGCCAATGTCTACTACCTTTAGCAACGTCCTACTTATCATCAGCGATGACCTGGCAACACATGCTGTAGGCTGTTACGGGAATGAAATAATCCGCACTCCTAACATTGATCGCCTGGCCGCGGAAGGCGCTCGATTCAGTAGGGCCTATGCCAATTCTCCTATGTGCACCCCATCCAGGGCCGCTTTAATTACCGGTCGATACCCGCATGCAGCTGGAGTGACTTTACTACGAACCCCTTTGCCCGATTCAGCCTTTACTATAGCCGAGTACTTAAAGGAACAGGGCTTTGCCACTGGAATATTCGGGAAGAATCATTTCAATTCAGATTTGAAACATGGCTTTGATACTGTCCTAACCCGACAACACCATGAAAACCGTTTAGCGGAGTTACCTTCCGGAGTATCTGTCCGTCCGATTTGGAAACCTTTCAATGACCCAGCCAGGATCTGGTTGAATGCAGAAGGGGCTACCTCCGGGAGTGATTTTGCCAATAGTCAAGGTACGTTCTTTGCTAATGCTACAATTGAATTTATGAGGTCCAATCGCAAGCGGCGGTTCCTCGCGGTAGCAAGTTTTCATGAACCTCATTCTCCCTTTAACTTTCCTATTGAGTACGCCAACAAATACGATCCGGCTTTGCTTGAACTGCCTTTGGCATCAGATGAAGATGTCCGCTGGGTGCCGGCTATTTTTAAGGAACTGACTGATGAAGAAAAAAAAGGCATCACAGCCTCCTATTACAGTTCGGTCGAATATATGGATCGAAATGTGGGTCTTCTATTAGGATCTCTGGAAGAAATGGGTCTGGCCGAAAATACCTTGGTCATTTTTGTGGGGGATCACGGTTATTTACTCAACCATCATGGTCGCTTTGAGAAGCATATGATGTGGGAGGAGGCGATTACCACTCCCTTGATCATTAGAGGATTTAGGGACAGGGTTACTTTAGATCAACCCGTCGAGTTGGTAGACCTGGTGCCCACTATGTTAGATGCCTTGGCGCTTGACCCCATGCCCCGCCTGCAAGGACAATCCTTAGAGCCGTTGTTGCAAAGTGATACAGCTGAGACTCAAGAGTATATTTTCGCCGAGTATCTGGAGGACAACAAAGCCATGATCTTCGATGGTCGCTGGAAGTATATTTTCACCACTGGTAAAAGGGACCTAGGGTCAGGATATGCTACAGGAATTGGACCCTCCGGAGTACTTCATCGACTTTATGATCTACAAAATGATCCACAGGAGACCATCAATGTTGCCAGCCAACATCCCACCGAATTAGGCAGATTGCAACAGGTGATGACCCATCGATTTCGCGATACCTACCCGGCAGGTTACGTAGCTGGCGGTTTAACTGTTGAAGCTCAGTTGGTGCGATATTGCGAGCCCCCGGAAGGATGGACTCCAAGTAAATAGTTGGATAGATACTGCTGTCTTAGCTTAGATCGATCCTTTGCATGAAATCCTCTTTAAAACTTCGACCAATTGGTAGTTTTTCTTTGGAGGTAACTATCTGGTTGCCTTCTATTTGGTCTACATGATTTAAATTTACAATATAGGATTTGTGCACCCGGCAAAAGTTGTTGCGTGGAAGTACTTCTTGCCAATATTTCAATGGATAAGATAGAAAGTAATTCTTATCACTAGTGATTACTCTGGTAAAGTCGGAATCGGCCTTAATATAAATAATAGTGGTGGTGTCAATCTTTACAATGGTCCTGTCAGACTTTACAAAAATATAGTGATCCGAATCATTGGCTATACCCTTTGTTGCGGGCTCGCTGCGTTCAGTTTGGTAGATTACTTTAGAGATGGCCTTCATGAATCGCTCGAACGAGATCGGTTTTAGCAAATAGTCCACAACATCAAATTCATAACCCTCAATCGCATATTCAGAGAAGGCAGTGGTGAGGATCACCTTTGGTTTGTAAGGTAGGATTTTTAAAAAATCCATGCCTGATATTTTGGGTAAGTGGATATCGAGAAAGATCAAATTCACTTTTTCTTTTTGCATAAAAGCCAAAGCCGAAAGGGGGTCAGTAAATGTGTTTAGGAGCGTCAATTCAGGCACATCTTCGATATACCGTTTTAAAATTCTTTGGGCAGGCAGTTGATCCTCAATTATGATACAACTTTGATTCATAGGGTCAATCTTAGATCTACATGGTAGACGCTATCCTGTATCGATGTAGTGAATTCATACTTATCCGGATATTGCAGCTCTAGTCTTTTTTGCACGTTTTCCATTCCGATCCCTTGGGATAAGTACTTACCTGAAGTATTACCAGTTTCAGTAAATGTATTGCTACACTTAAAATGTAATTGGTCACCAGTTACTTCGGCCTTAATATCTATGCGTATCCCTTCTGCTTGGCTGGAGAGGCTGTGTTTAAAGCAGTTCTCAACGAAAGCGATCAGTACCATTGGGGCAATCATTTTACCTTGTGCTTCTCCTTGAATAGTAAACTCGACCTTCCCTCGGCCTTCCATTTGCAACTCCTGCAGATTAATAAAATCCTCCAAATATTTCAGCTCCTTTTCCAAAGACACCAGGTTGTCGTTGCTTTCGTAAAGCATATACCTCATGATTGCAGAAAGCTGCATGATGATCTCAGGTGTTTTTGGCGACTTCTCCTGAGCGAAAGAATACAGATTGTTGAGGTTATTAAAAAGAAAATGTGGGTTAAGCTGAGACTTTAGAAATTGCATTTGGCTTTCAACCTTTTCTTTTTGTACCTGCTCGAGGGCATTTTGTTTTTTCAAATTATCCCAGGCCAGCTTGAAGCCGACAAAGAAAAGGATGGTTGGTCCGATATCCAGTAAGGTTGGCAGAAAGCCGGAGAAGCCTTGTCCTCGGCTATCACTAAAGTAGATCTGCTCCATTACAAATTCCTCGATTAAGATAGCTCCTCCCAGTATCGCAATACTTAGAAGAGCGAAAGTAAAATAATGCTTCCTGTAAAAGTATCGTGGCAGTAGCCAGTAGTTAATTAACAGTACTACCAGCAAATAGTTAAGAGTAAAAACAAAATCCCTGATCTGCAAGTGACCTGGCTCTCCGGTTCTGTCGCTGAGCAAGTCTTTTTGCTGGGCTATCACAACGAAATACAATACCCATAGGAGCACGGTAACCGTAGCTTCTTTTGAAAACCAATTTTTTATTGTCGCGGTGAGGTTGTTCATTTTTTAACTATAATAAAGCCTTCCTCTAGGTCGAATTACTCTAAATTTCCACTAAAAATCCCAATTAATCGGGTCCTTTCCAAGTTGCTCCGGTAAACTACGATTATCGATGGATAAACGACTTCTAAGGGCCAGTAAGAGGAGGCATGCTTTTTGTCCGGTCAAATAGGCCGTTTGCCGATTATATTTGGCATTCCTTAATCGCTTTATTTGTTTTAAATAACTATAAAGGCCTGAACCGGTTTTAAACACTTATGAAAAGCAATAGAATTTTGTTGGTAGTACTGTTCTTTTTAGGGATTACTACCAGTTTATCTGCACAAAGAAGACCGGGACAAGGTGAACGACAAGGTCCGAGAGGCCAAGGCGTAATGATAAAAGGTAAGGTCCTTGACGCCTCAACCAAGGCGCCACTTGGCTATACTACGGTTGGAGTTTTCAGTGCGAGAGATAGCTCTTTGGTCAATGGTGGCGTCAGTGATGAAGCCGGCACGTTTTTCTTAAGAGTACCTCCTGGCAAATATTACGCTAGCGTCCAATTCCTGTCATATCAAACAAGGGTTATTAAAAATATTGAGGCGGTACCTGGGTCTCCCGTAGATCTAGGTGAGATATCGTTGATCGAAGATTCAGAGGTTCTCGACGAAGTGGTGGTCACCGGAGAGAAAAGTCAAATGGAATTTGCCTTGGACAAAAAGATATTTAATGTCGGCAAGGACCTGGCCACTAGGGGAGGAACCGCAGTAGATATTTTAGATAATATTCCTTCCGTTCAGGTGGACGTAGAAGGGAATGTTAGCCTTAGGGGTAGTCAAAGCGTTAGGATGTTGATCAATGGGAAACCTTCCGGACTCTTAGGTAGTGACAATGGCGGCTTAAGGCAATTGCAATCCAACATGATTGAGAAAGTTGAAATAATTACCAATCCCTCTGCTCGGTATGAAGCAGAAGGTAGTGCTGGTATTATCAATATTGTATTAAAGAAGGAGCAAAGAAAAGGATTAAACGGTTCCTTTGACTTTACGGTTGGTACTCCCAACACTTATGGAACTGCTATTAACCTCAACTATCGCACACAGAAGTTGAATTTTTTTACCAGCTATGGCATTCGCTACCGCAAGGGTCCCGGTGTCGGATCTCTTTATCAGGAGGTTTTTCGAAATGATTCTACTTTTATCACCGATCAAAGCAATAAGCGCAGAAGGGGGGGCTTGTCGAACAATATCAGATTTGGCGCTGATTATTTCTTCAACCCAAAAAATACACTAACTACGGCACTGACTATTCGGTTAGGGGATGATGACAATATCTCAGAGACAACTTATGAGGACTTCCTTTTTAATCTTGACAATCCTACCGGTGTTACGGTTCGTACCGATGAAGAGAGAGAGGACGAATCAAACATTGAGTACTCATTGAGCTTTAAGCGGGAATTCAAAAAGAAAGACCATGAACTCACTCTAGATGTCCGCTATCAGGATAATAGCGAAGAAGAAAATTCTGATCTTACCAATAGCTTTTTCACCCCGGAAATGACCCCGGATGGAACTGCTGATCTATTGCAGCGATCGCAAAATAAGGAGAACCAGACACAGTTGATCTTGCAAGGGGATTATGTACATCCTTTTGGCAAAGAAGGCAGATTCGAAATGGGATGGAGGAGTTCCTTGCGGGACATAAATAATGATTTTCTGGTAGAGGAGTCCTTGGATAATGTATGGCAGCCCCTGGAAGGGTTGAGCAATAACTTTGAATACGATGAAAATATCCATGCCGGTTACTTGATCTATGGCGACAAACCCGGGAAATTTTCTTACCAATTAGGATTGCGGCCAGAATATAGTTTGGTTTCTACTAAACTATTGCAAACAAATGAGATCAATGATAGGGATTATCTCAACCTTTTTCCCAGTGCGCATTTTACCTTTGACATAGGTGATGAAAGTTCGTTGCAGATGGGCTACAGTCGCCGGGTGCGGCGGCCAAGATTTTGGGATCTAAACCCCTTTTTCACTTTCAGTGATAACCGGAACTTCTTTAGTGGTAATCCTAACCTGGATCCGGAATTTAGCCATAGCATGGAGTTCGGGCATATCAAACATTGGGAGAATGCTTCGTTGAGTTCAGGCATTTATTACCGACACACCGATGGAGTTATAGAACGTATACGACGGATAAATGATGATGGCACTTCAGTCACGCAACCGGAAAACCTCAGCACAGAGGATAACTATGGGTTTGAGTTTAATGTGTCAGTGAACCCTGTAAAGTGGTGGAGGTTGAACGGAGACTTTAATTTCTATCGGTCCATTACCGATGGCGGTAATTTAGGCGCGTCTTTTGAAAGTGATACTTATACTTGGTTTACTCGAGGCAGTACTCGATTTACAATCAAGAAGGACATTGATGTGCAACTAAGATTCAATTATCGCGCCCCTCGCCAAACTACCCAAGGCAGGAACAAATCTATGTCTTCCTTCGACCTGGCAGGAAGCAAGGATGTTCTTAAGGACAAGGGCACGCTTATCCTTAGCATAAGGGATATCTTTAATACACGCCGTCGCCGCTATACTTCCGAAGGAGAGAATTTTCTTTCTATAGGAGATTTCCAATGGCGCGCACGCAGAGCTACATTAACTTTCAATTATCGCCTCAATCAAAAGAAAAGGAGAGGAGGCAACCGAGGAGACCGCGGTGATTTTGAAGGTGGCGATGAAGGACAGTTCTAGTTGATCCTTCTTTTGACCTAATACTATAAATTGGAAATTAAATTCTGGTTGACTACTTTTCGCCAACCAATTGTTTCTATCAATATGATTAGAAATTACTCTATTACAGCTTTTGCTGCTGGGTTTGCCTTAGTATTTCTGGCCTGCCAAAATCAAAAGAGTGGAACTGGGAATACCGAGCAAGCTGAAGTCGTAGCCGATCCAACTACTCCAT
>JBPCUG010000063.1:0-3029 GCA_051011275.1 Cyclobacteriaceae bacterium
AATTTGGACCATTTTATTGATAGTTACCGTTTTAGTGCTTCCTGTTATCATGCACTTCTTGCACAAGACCTGGAAGGCAGCGAGAAGCATTGAGATCTATTTTGCCGATATGCTAAAAGCAGGCGTGGGCATCGCTGGCAATACTGACCACATTACCGCTCTAAATGATACCATAGAGGTAGCCAGCGGCATTTTAAATACTGCAGGAGAGATCGACGCTCATGCTGAAACCATTGAAACAACCCTAGGTCAGAGAGCAGCTAAACTGAATTAATGATGAGTACCTCTATTTTATATCCCGCCACTTTAGTCATCGTAGCATTGGTAGTATGGGTACTGGTAATTTACTTGATCTTAATTATTGTAGCACTAAGACGTGCCGGCACCAACTTGGAAAAACTTGCTGGTGGACTACAAAAGATAGCCGACGATACTAAGCCTTTGAGCGGTCATTTAGGGACCATCAATGGGGCTCTCAGCAGCCTACTTAGCGGGCTTGTTTCCGTAGACAAACATTTATTGGGCATCGCCCGAGTCCTAAAACTTTAATCATGTGTTTTAAAAACCTCCCTATCGAGTTTGATGCCAACGGCAATGCCTTTTTGAAAGAGGGCGTTTCAGATCCATATACCTACAAGGTAGTGGAGCTGGATAAAGAGCAGGACAAACTTAAGGACCTCTTAGCCAAAAATGGGTTCATACGCAATATTGATTACGATCCTGTAACTAGAGTAGCCGGAGCCCTTGCTTTTCATAGCGTGGTAGACTTGCAAAATAAAAAGGTGCTTTCTACTAATTCGATGGCTACATTATTTAGAGGTTACGAAGTGATCTTAAAAGGTAGGGATCCTAGGGATGCTGCTTACATTAGCAGTCGAGCGTGTGGTGTATGCGGAGGTGTGCATGCCACTACAGCTGCATTGGCAATTGAAATGGCCTTAGGCATCAAGCCTCCACCATTGGGTATTGTGATGAGAAATATTTTGTTGGCCATCGAATACCTTTATGATCATCCTTTGCATTTGTTTCTTTTGGCCGGACCTGACTATTCCGAAGATCTGGTCAAAGAAACGAATCCAGAATTGATCGAGAAGGCAGCAAATACCAGTACTAAATTCGAATCCCTGCATGGCTATAAGACCATCCTCGATATCATGAAGGATTTGAATCCGCTTAAGGGGAAACTTTATCTTGAAGCATTGAGCATGACTCGAGTGGCACGGGAGGCATATGTAGCTATTGGTGGCAAATACCCTCATCCACAGTCGGTGGTGCCGGGGGGTATATCGGTAACCGTGACCATGTCTACCCTGAATGAGGTCTATCATCGCATGATCCAATTCTTTGATTACGGGCAAAAGGTGGTGGGTATCTGGGACGATGTCTTTGATTTCTTTTTGGAAAGCAATCCAGAGTATGCCAAATGTGGGGTGCGCCCGGCAACTATGGCTGACACCGGAGTTTGGGATCGGCCGGACGCTTACGATGCTTCTTATGAAAATAGTGAAGCATGGGGCCGGGCGAGATGGGCTACTCCCGGAGTATTAGTGGATGGTGAAGTTGTTACCACCAGCCTACCTCAATTGAATGTGGGTATGGAGGAATTTGTGGAGCATTCCTACTATGAAAAGTGGGAAGGCCAGAAATATACTAAGGATCCCCTTGGAAATCCATTGAGTCCAAATCATCCCTGGAACAAAGAGACCATACCAAAGCCCGGTAAACAGAGTTGGCGTGATCGCTATAGCTGGGATACCAGCCCCACTTGGGATCGTTTGCCTATGGAGGCTGGTGCTTACACGAGATTGTACATGACCGCAAAAGCTAATATTGCACCGAAAAGCCAATTTATTGAAACCACCGGGGAAAGCATGTTGATCCATGTACCTAAAAGGAATCTACCGCAAGCAACCATGGAGTGGAAAATACCCCAACACTGGAATGCCTTCGAAAGAAATCGGGCTCGAGCATACTGCATTCCTTATTCGGCTATGGTAGCCATGGAAAATTGGATGCTGGCACAGCAACTGATCAGAGAAGGAGAAACCAAGGTGAGCACACCCTACAAAATTCCTAAAAAAGGCACTCATATCGGCTTTGGTGCCTGGGGTGCAGGTCGTGGGTTTCTGACTCATCACTTAATAGTAGAAAATGGTGTGATCGGCAACTACCAGATCATCACTCCCTCGACCCTAAATGCAGCTCCAAGGACACCATGGGGAGTAGCTGGGCCTTACGAAGAAGCAGTATTAAACACCCCTTTATTGGAGCAGTATGATGATCCAAAGGATTACAAAGGCATTGATATTTTAAGGGCTATCAGAAGTTTTGATCCTTGCATGCCCTGTACCACCCATATCATGGACGACAAGAGCGACCATTTTGTTACCAGGGAAGTAACCACTTGCGCATGTGGAGTCGAATAAGAAAATACTGATCGGCAGTATTGGGTATCACAATTTATCCAATCATTCGGTGGGACCTCTGTTGATGCCAGTCTTAAAAGAAATGGAGTGGCCAAATGGGGTGGACCTAGAAGAAATGAACTGGGGTCCGATTGCCATAGTACAGCAGTTTGAAACCATGGCGGAGCCATATGACCGTGTGGTGATCTTAACCGCGATGCACCAGGAGTCGCGTCAGGTTGGAACGATCACTATTCACAAATGGGCCGGTGGTCTTCCTGATGAAGAAAACATTCAGGCCCGCATTGGCGATGCGGTAACAGGGGTCATTTCGGTAGAGAACCTTTTGATCATTGGCGAGTATTTTAAGATTTGGCCTAAAGAAGTATATATTATAGATGTAGAACCCGGCCCGGAAAAAGCGGGACCTGAATTGGACGAGATTGTTCAGGACAAAGCAAATGAGATTATTGCGGTGGTGAAACAAGCCGGTATTGAAGGTTCCTATCAAAATCAAGAACTTAGTTTTATTTTTGGTCATAGTCCAATCGAAAACTGATGAAGGAACCCGGCAAAAATAAACCCGCTTTGAATGCGCTT
Organism: Cyclobacteriaceae bacterium; assembly: GCA_051011275.1. GTDB lineage: Bacteria > Bacteroidota > Bacteroidia > Cytophagales > Cyclobacteriaceae > JBPCUG01. The sequence goes on from JBPCUG010000063.1 coordinate 3,006, forward strand.
TTTTGGCGAGATGAGATCCTGCAG
>JBPCUG010000064.1:0-4183 GCA_051011275.1 Cyclobacteriaceae bacterium
AATATCTGTTTCTCACGAGGGGTGATAAAGCTTTCCTGATGGGTTTCCGAGTTGAGTGCCGGAGAAGGGTGGAACTCACTATCTTTATTGTGCTTGCACCGAATCGCATGCATCAAGCAAAGTTCCTCCTCTTTTCTTTTGGTAATATCACGGATCCCACCGAAAAGTACTTTTGGTAAACCATTGTTCTGATTGGACACCAGAACACAATTGAGAGCGACCCAAATCCAACCACCATTTTTATGTAAGATGCGAAAGTCGATACAGTTAAGTTTGCGCTTATTATCGCCAATAACCAGCCCAAAATCCTCTTGAGCACATTTCGAGTAGTATTCTAAAACGTTGCTTTTATCATCGAGGTGAATAAGGGAAAGAAAAAAGGAAACATTCAGTTTGTCATTGGTGTACCCCAAAATGTCCACCGCCGATTTACTGATGTACTGGCAATTGCCGTTTTGGGGGTTTACTATGAAAAATAACTCTGAAGTAACTTGGTCAAAGAGTGATAGATTCTCTTTGGAAAGCAGCTGGCCCAGCTCTACAAACAAAGGGTCACTTTCCCGAAGACTTTCCATATTTAGCTTTGAGTTTTTTTGTGGGAAAATATGGGTAACTATTTAATTTACAACTAATTAAGCAACCGTTCAATTCTAATTTCTAGTTGCAGATACAGCCCCTGTACTATTCCTATCGTTTGAATGCAAAATCTCTGAAAAAGCTTAATTGCTTTGGTGAAAGTTACTACCGTATTTTACGTGTTTATCATTAAAATCTCTTGATTTTTGCTATTAAGGTCATCATGGGCAATTAGTACTAAACTAAATTGTAAGCCATATACTAAAAACTTACATAGGTAAGGAAACAGGTTGTAATGCACGAATATTGGTAGTTTCAATGGGCGTATTACTCTAAAAAATGGGGCTAAGGACTCTAGCCAACGATTCTTTCACTTTGTTTCTTCTTGGTCTTTTCAAATAGGATTCTAATTCAATTTTCTCACTGTCTTTGATGTCCTGTCTGAAGTTCTCCTCCATTACCTTGGCGACTTGTTGGTCGTAGATCAAAGCATTGACTTCGAAATTTTTGTCAAAACTTCTACTGTCCATATTGGCAGTTCCAATGGTTGAAAAAATTCCATCTACCATCATGACCTTAGCGTGCGAAAAACCCTTCTGATAGAAGTATACATTTGCCCCAGCACGTAAAAGCTCTTCCACATATGACCTGGATGCCCACAGATGTGTAGCTAGATCCGATTTGCCAGGGAGGATTATTTTTACATCAACGCCACTTAAGGCCGCTGTTTTGATCGCGGTTAAAATACTCTGATTTGGCATGAAATATGGAGTAGAAATATAGATTGAATGTCGAGCAGTTGTAATGGCGGTAAAATACGCTTGCATAATGGAAGCCCAATCTGAATCCGGGCCACTGCCGGTAATTTGCACCAGTTGCTTTTCTTCAATGCTGTGTTTGGGGAAGTACTGATCTCCATGTATGTTCTTCTCACTTACGAAATACCAGTCGGTAATAAACAGCGCCTGCAGACTTTGCACTGCATCCCCTACAATCTTTAGATGTGTGTCTCGCCAAATGCCTAATTTTGGATCACCATTGATGTACCGGTCAGCAATATTAAGTCCGCCAACGAAGCCAATTTGCCCGTCCACAACAATGATCTTTCTATGATTCCTGTAGTTGATTTTGTTGGCCAGCCTGGGGATGCGCACTGGCATGAACTCATGCAACTCAACCCCGTCATCTGTAAAATCCTTCAAGAATCTTTTAGATAGTCCCCAGCACCCGATAGCATCGAGGATCAGTCTGACCTCCACTCCATGGCGAGCTTTTTCCATTAGAAGGGCTTTGATTTTGTTCCCTATTTCATCATCCTCGTAGATATAATATTCCAAATGAATATGGTGTTTGGCCATTCTGATAGCCTCTAATATGGAGTCGAAGGTGTTGGTGCCATTGATCAAAACCTCCAAGCTATTGTGCTGAGTAAGCAGTGATTTGCTATTATTAAGCAGTAACTTAATGATATTGGATTTACTCTTAATAAGACCGTTTTCTTGTAAGGTAAGCTTAGAGAGGTCTCGGATTTGATTTTGGCTTAGGTGCTCCATTCGCTCCAAGTCTAACAAGCCCTTTCTTGAAAACATCTTGACCTTGCGAAAGCTTTTGCCGAAACTCAAGAATATTACAATGCCGATCAGAGGAAAAAAGATCAATACTAAAATCCATGTTAGTGTGACTTCAGGATCCCTGTTTTCCCTGATTAGGAAATAGGCAGTAAACAACACCAAAGCGGAATATGCCAGGACGATGATGCCGCCGGCGAGGATCCACCAAGTATTAGGATTAATTTGTGCTAATATCTCCATCAACTGATTTTTGCGTTGTCGGAAATATACTAAAATAGTGTTTCAAATAGCGAAGGTGCAGCACCACAATGTTGAGTAACTTCCTTACCAATAAGGCGATAGATTTTTTTTCAACTCATTTAGGTTGCGAGTGAATATTTCTCTTATAGCAAAATCTGATTTCGTGGCTGGTTCCATTTTGCTCTGCGGTTGACCATTAAAGCCATTAACAAAATTATGGATGCACTGCGGTAGAACTCTTGTATTATACCCCCCTTCCAAAACTGCAAAGACCTGTTTGAAGGAGGTAGATAAAAGTTGCCCTAAGCGAAAGTAAGCATTTAAGCTGAGCCGGAGCTGCAGAAGGGGATCCGCCTGATGTGCGTCAAAGCCGGCCGAGACGGCCACTATATCAGGATTGAATTGTTTAGCAATAGGCAGCAGACGTTCAATTGCCTCGAAAAATAGATCGTCACCTGTGCCAGGGGGCATTTCAACATTGACCGTATAACCGGCACCGGCATCCTTCCCAATGTCTCGAATAAAACCTTTTCCGGGGAATGCAGGACTTTGATGTAACGACCAGAAGAGCACCTGGTTTGTATCATAAAAAATGTGCTCGGTTCCATCCCCGCAATGTCCGTCAAAATCAAGGATCAGTACTTTTTTACCTTGCGATACCAAGTTTTGAACCGCAATGGCAATGCTGTTGAACAAACAAAAGCCACTTCCATAGGTTGGATAGGCATGATGACCGGGGGGGCGGACTAGAGCGAAATCACTGGTAGTAGCAGCTTCAAGCGCCAGGGCTACGGCAGAAGAGGCTACTTCATAGCTTCTTGGGGAAGTAATCGTATCCGGGTCCAGAGGCAGGCCTTGGTTGGAAGCGGAAATTACTTTTTCGATATACTCTTGTGAATGGACTAACGAAAGGTATGCAGTAGCATCGGCTAACTCAGTATTAGGTATCTGCTCAAAAGCTGATAGCCTAGTTTTATTTTCGGGATGAGTTCCAGTGTCGTGCTCTAGAAAAATGGAATGATACAGTAGTTTCATAGAAGGTATACCAAAACACAAAAGTAACAGTACCTTCTAGCCTAAGCAAGCCTAAACGAAAGCTTAGTTGCATAGATTTCTCAGTTATGAGTACTTGATATAAATTGTTCGGGAAAACCGAATAACCGGTGGACAAAAAGTATTTCAAGATTTGGGAGTATCCACTGAGTGCAACAACAGATCAGAAAACTAGATATTTCAAATTTCACCACTTCGGAGGAATTGCTTGCTAGCACCACTACTTGGTTGTAAATCGCCTGCTTGGGAATAGAATTCTTGCTAGCAAGGGAATAAGGAAATGGAGATATTTAATTGTTTGACCACTTGTCTTTTCATTCTCATTGATAATTCTTTACCACAGAGAAATAATAACCATCTGCAAAAGTAGCCCCCGCTATTGAACCATCGTACCGTGATATTTCAATAAATTGGAATCTCGACAGTGAGAATTTTTCGCAACCGGATTTCGCTGTAATTTTTCCCATCATAGAATGACAATGATTGCACAACCTCAACTCGTTTGATTATTTCGTCGTTTTGGTAGGCATTTTTCCCTTCAAACGTTATTATGTGTCTTGGAGGTTGAAACCGCCGCAGCGGATATTTTTTTTGAGGCTGTTCGTTCACTTGCGCTACAAACGATTCAAGAAAATTTACAAGATTTGAGGTTCTTTGTTGATCGAACTGACTTTGGCCGATTTCTTGCTCAATAGCCAATATCTCTTCTGCTGTTGTCAGTTCTTGTAGTCGAAGTGCGATCG
>JBPCUG010000065.1:0-11435 GCA_051011275.1 Cyclobacteriaceae bacterium
AAATAGTTCATCTTGTGGTAAGATCATACTCCCCCCTAATCAACTGGTTCTTTTTCTAATCTTTCACTGAATATATTCACTCTCTTATTGCTTTTGAATATATCTTCACTATTTTCTATTTGCTGACTTTCTGGCTCATAGGCGTAGCTGTCACTATTTATCTCTAGTCTTGGCCCATAAGTCATGAAACTCTTACATGCAACAACAACAACCCAAATAATACTTATAGCCTGAATGTATAGACGCTTTAAGGTATAGCTAGGCCCTAGTATTAGCCTCCATATTTTCTCAGGTACAATCCAGCAAAAGATAAGAAAAATTATTAAAAAAACTAAACCTGTAAGCGACCCAAATAAAAAGTTCATTTCTTAATCTCTTTACCTAAAAGCTTAGCCAAGACTGCATCATCATTAATATTACTAAATCCTGATGAATCAGCAGGCACAATAACTACATTACTCGATCCCGCAAGAGCTTTATATATTTTCTCTGCCGTTTCTAGTTTTCTATACGCAAGCAACTCAGGTGTTATAGATTTCGCGGCGATTTTATTTTGCTCTGCAATTGCTAGCGCTTTCTCTCTCTCAACCAATCTATCTTTTTTAGCTATTTCTAGCGCTCTCTCTGCTTTTACTAGTTCTATTTGGGCATCAGCTTCAGCTTTTTGTATTTCAATCTCTCTTTTTTTTGCCGATTCTTGAGCGTTTACTATAACTTTAGGAGGCTGGACATTAGCCAACTCAAATCTACTAATAACAATTGGTGTCTTTGTCCTTGTTAATTTATCGGCAATAGCGGCGTGTATATTTTGCCCTATTGCCTCTCTTTGTGCCAAAACTTGACCGATAGAATACTTTGTTATTTCACTTCTCACTATCCCTCTAACTGCCTGCTGTCCATAAGTTGAATACACACTTAACGCTGTAATTTTTGACAATTGATAGTCATCAGTTTCGATTGCAACAACTCTATCAAAAATAGCATCAACAATTTTTTGTGATTTAGGTATAGAAAACGTACCTCTTACATCAACAACTATATTTAACTTATCTTTCGGCATAAAAACTTTTAGCTGCTCTGATAACTTATTATCACTTGCCTCCAATATCACGAGCTTATCGCAATAAGACCAACATGGTTCTAATCTAAATTTGCTTGGTGATAATGTTTCTGGCGCATATCCATTTTTAGTCAAAATTTTACCAACATTTGCTGGTGGTATTTCAACTTTTCCACCACAGCCAATTAATAACGCTAATACACTCAATAAAATTGCTATTTTCATTTATTTCCCCCAATAAAAAATATATCACTCTATAATTGTTTTCTGACTACCCAGCCTAGCGGAAATATTAGCCGATAGAGGGCTAAACCGTTGGTCTAGGATTTTAAAAGAGCTTTCAATTCTTAATATTGATCTTTAATCATAAAGAATCTTGAGCCTTTAAACTTGAGCTCTAAACTTTGAACTCTAAACTTTGATGCTTGCCTCATTATCTTTTGCTCTAACCAGCTGAGCTAATACGTAGTCTGCCTATTGGCAGAAAACACATACAGGATTCGAACCTGTGACCTAAAGATTTTATATTCCGATTAATAGTCGGTTGCTATCAAAGCATCCCATTTATAGTTTGGGTAACTTCTATCTTCAATATTATTCAGATAGTCAGAAAATTTGATTGGGGCGGTTGGATTCGAACCAACTGCATCTACTCTCTAGTTACCTAGCCACGCCCCATTAAAATTACACGTTAATCATTGTTTTAGTGTTTGATTCAGACAAAATAAAATCAACCTCAGATTCAAACTCATCAATACGTTCTTGATCTGTCTCAATCATTGCCTCAATGTTATCAATAGAAATCAACTCAGCTTTATTTGTATCATAATAGGCGTCATATATTGATTTATATTGTATGCCTTTATCTCCCTCTGTTGCTGCTCCTAGAGCGGCCTCTGCCTGTTTGTCCGCCTTAGCGGATGCTTTCTCGTTATGTATATCTGTAGCGTTTTTGCAAGAGAAATAATCCTCCCTCATCCGTTTTGATAGATCCTTGTCAAGCTGGATTGACTGTTTTCTCTCAATAGCATCGGCTACAGTCATCTCCTTACCAGCAACAACAACTTTTGTTAGCGCATTAGAAAGCACTATTGCCGATTTTATTCGCTGCCTTCTGTCAATAAAATCCCGTATCCGCTGTATGTTGCCCTCAATGGTTTTTAAAAACATCTCTTTTGCGTCTTCTTTGACCTCTTTTGAAGTAACTGCAGAGGCGACATTGAGCGATTTTGTTTTGTCTGATATTTTTTTATTCAGAAGCTTTAATTCTGATAATGCCCTGTTGATTGATATTTCCATTTTGGTTTCCCCAATAAAAAAGACCGCACTTGTTAGGCCTATCGAGTATCAAAGAAACTCACTAACAAATAACGGTCTTCATTAATCTCTGATTCTGAATGATAGGCTGTAAATAATAATATCAGAGAAAATTAATTTGTAAACTTATTTAGTTTTCTTTTTCTTTTTCTCCTTCTTTTTTTGTTTGTCTTTATTGGTCTTTAATCGTTGACCTCTTTCATTAACTGGCATAATTCACCTATATATGACTAATTATATATTCTGCAAGCTCTTCTTCCAGTATCTTTTTTTTACTTTCTTTAATATTAGGTTTTTTTAATGCCAACTTTATTCTTGCTGTTCGTTGCTTAATTCTTTCAATTGTAAAAAGAGATTTTTGCGTGCTTATTAATATAGTTGGTGCTGTCATTTTTTATCTCTATGTTAAAGTGTTGATTCCAGATACATTAATTTGCACAGTTAAGCTGTTACCATCAGTAACGGTTACATCTGCAGGAGTGTTATCCAGTAACGAGTGACAAACCACTTCATCAGGTGTTGTGGTGGTATCAATGATTGCTGCAAATCTGGCTGTAATTGATCCTCCGCTAGCAGTAAATACACCGTCATCACTATCCCATGTTACAGTGCCGCCAGATCTGGTCCAAGTTGTTGCTAGAACATCAGCTGCATAGCCATTGCCTGATACCTCGTTGGTTGCTGTTGTAGCATCACCCACACTAGTAGTGGCAATATTAGATGCAGATGTATAGAGGCGCATTTCGAACGTATCACCATCCATATCGATAGTGTTATCGCCCATGAACTCTTTGTATCTGTCGTGAAAAACCCAAGCATCGGCGGCCATAGTGTTTACCTATTGTTTTGTCCAAGTCGTCGTTTCGTCGGCCTGCTCTGACCAGCTCGTCACAGAATCGGCTTGTTTAGTCCAAAGTTGTCCAATAATTGTTGGAGCGAACCCAGTTAAGTTTAATGCCCCGCTGGGTATCTGTACAGTTTGATCGCCGAGGTCTATAAATGGAGCAAATCCGTTCAGGTTGAGCACACCTGTTGGAATATTAACCAGTTGGTTATCAGTCAGTGTGGCAGTGGGTGCAAATCCATTTAAATTCAATGCGCCTACAGGTATTTGAACCGTCTGATCATCCGTTGCAATAATGGTAGGAACCTGACCATTTAACGTTAATGCACCCACAGGGACATCAACCGTTACACCACCTGCAACAGGGGGCTCCATAATGAACGACATACCCATCTTAACGCCGTTCGTGCCCACATTATTCCATGTGAACGTACCTGTAGATCCTGATGAGGTGAGTGCCTTAGAGGCCAACCAGAGGCTTTGTTGCCTGGTTCCTGCTGCAGTGACTATGCCGTGATCTGTAAATCCAGTAGGTACGGTTGCGCCGCCATCAAATGCACCTCTTGTATGCAGTGCTATGACCAGTAGGGCATCGCTGGCAGTAGCTGAAACACTAGGGCTAGTTGGATTGGCCTCGGTGTTCATAAAATCCGTTTTAGCAAAATCGCCTTTTACATCTAAACCATCTACTTTGAACAGGAATCCTGTTGATACCCTGAATAGTGCGGTCCCTGCCGTGAAATCGTACGTTCCACTGGTTGAACTCACTACGCCATCAAATAGCGTTACCTCCTCCCTGGTATCGTTAGCATTCGTTAGCGGTGAATTATAGGGTGATCCTGTTAATTGGGTGAAATCACTATCAAATGTGGGTGTGCCAGACCCCTCCTGAATACCATAGAATACAAATACATCATCATTAACGGTTAGGCCTGTTTTTGAAAACGACATGGTAGCCGCATTCATTAGACCCTGACTGTCAATAATTGTTATGGTTGGTGTTGCCATACTATTCTATCAGTGTTTGTAAAAATACTTCCTGTGCTGCAACTTCTGTTTGATAACCATTAGGTACACTGTCCTTAGCGTCAGCTGCCATAGCTGCAGTCTGAGAAGCTTTTAGTGCGTATTCAGTTGCTGTATTAGCGTGTTTTGTTTCACCTGCATGTTTAGCTGCTATTGCTGCTGATGCTGCAAATTGATCAGTTTGAGCCACCTCTGTTGCAGCATTGCCGGCCTCCTCATATAAAACCGTCATGTCATCAGCCTCAACAACATCTCTCACTCGTGTATCTGTAGGCTCTACATCCTCATAGACTGATATGACTCTATCAGCGCACCAATTCGCGAACTTGACAGCTACATCTTTGTCTTGCTGCTCAAGCGTATCTCTAATATTCATACGTAATATCCTTCATGTTCTACGTGGAACAGCTCTATTGTATCACAGGATACTGCTAGTTTTGCTGTGAAAATGGCAGCTTAATAATATTTAAATAATCTGAGATTGGGCTATTATTTATACAAACAAACAGAGGGGAATACCATGATAAACGAATCACCAATAACCAACCTTATTAACCGACTAAAAGAAGATTATTCAATTGCGGAGCTATCCGTTTTTATGAATGTTGAGAACGGGAAAAGCGAGGAGCCATGTCTTTATGGGGTGAGCTATCGTGACTGGATAATAGCTACAGGGACCGCGATAGGTCAAAAAATATTATCGAGCTTTGATGGTAATGAGGGATTTTCCTTGTTTCGTAGCAGGGAAGTTAATAATGAGAGAGATATAGTTATTTTTTGGTTTGTTACGGGTAGTGGGCTAAAATATGGGGTTTTGTATAATTCTGATGGTCATCTATTTGTTAATGAATCATTGGAATCCGTTAACCCAGACAGTGAGCTCCATGAAAAGTTATCAAAAATAATCAGTGTACCTGTTCAGCTAAGACACCCTTTTTAGTCTTTTTTATGGCGTTTTTTGCCTTTCCTGGGTGAAATACGCCAGAATATCCCCAGTATTACCCCTAGACACCCAATGACTGACATAGCTCCCGATAGGGTTAGATAGAACGTTCCGTTATCTATTACTCTGTATAGCATTATGTTAACTGATTCAGTGGCAATAGCTGTGGCAATAGCTGCGCTACCGGTCATCATCATGTTCGCTGCTATTTTGTCTGGCATTTTTCTGACGTTTTTTTAGATATGAAAGAATTGCCAATCCTGCTGGCAAAAGAAAAGATATCACTTTTAATATGATTGATAAATAGCTGGAGATCTCCCCTATATCCATTGGTCGCCCTTATGATTAGCCATGTCTGTATAGCTGTAATCACGAGTATAACATTGTGACATAGGTCAAAAAATACCAAAAAATGATATGGGTCTAGATTTTTTGATTCCATTTTATGATATAGGAATGACTCGGTTATCGCGAGAAATCCAGAGAAGAAGGTTGCTATGGCCAGATACACCCAATACACATTCTTTTTGTTAATTATGCAGTATGCTGGATAGGATAGGCTAAACCCTATAATGACCGTGTAATTTAGCCAGGGATCACCCATCTCTAGTAGTGGTTGAATAGTGCAGCTGAGCACAAATAGCAGGATCAACAAAAAGCTGGCGTCATTGTATCTATTGCGCCAGCCTGGTCTAACCAGTAGAAGAATACTGCTAATGTATACCAATATTTCTGTCATTTTTTCTTCTTTTTTTTCTTGATTTCCTCAGCTCGCTTTCTAGCTGCTCCGTTAGAATTAGCAGAATTCTTTGATGTGCTCATTTTTTTATTGGCCATGATTTATCCTGTCTATAGTATCAAGCATTTCGTTATACTCTATAAAGAATTCTATCAGATAATCAAGGCACTGTATTAGCTCTGTGTTTGTCATAGCCTTGCTTCGTTCAAGTCAGCCTCGCTCAAGTTAGCAAACCTTAAATCCTTTTCACTAAGATTAATCGCCCTTCCCTCTTTTCCATACGTTTCAATCCATAAAATATGTTGATCTAGCACAAACTTTAAACACTCATCGTAATCCATAGCTATTCCTCTTATTTACCATAACCATTAAATGTGTCGTTTGTAGACATGGCTCGAACCAACCTTTGGCTTATCTCCTTTGCCAATTCATCAGCTGTATTCTGTCTCATTTTAATTATCCTTTTAGCCTCATCAGATGCTACTAATGTCTCACCACATATATATGCCATAATTGGCATATCAGTCTCGCGCAGAGGTTCAAATGCTTCATATAAAATAGGATCAACCTTAACTGCCTCATAATAGTGGCCAAATCTTGTTTTGATGCTTACTATTATCTCATCCATATCTATTCCTCCAAACTGGTTGCATGCCATAATTCTTCTAATTTATCGAACGGCTGCCCCTCATCACGAAAATCGTGTTGCCCACCGACCCATCCCGGCCACGGCGATGGATCTGTATACCAATACATTCTCGCTCTACGCCTAGAGATCAGGGTATCCAATATCGTATTGATTTTTAATTTCTCTTTCCTGCTCCAGTTGCTCAATTTTTCGCCTTAATTCAGGGTTGCAACCATGATATCCAACAGGAATAATAGGCCTATCATGGATTGATTTATTTTTTTTCTTAACCTCTTCCGTTTTAACCTCTGCAACACTCTCCCTGTTTTTCCACGATTTATTCATTTAGTGCCTCGATTATTGTCTGTTGCCTGTTGGCGAAGTTGTGATAGTCCGCAGAATGATCCATGGCCCGTTTTATCAATTTCTCTAGATCTAGATTTATATCACACAGTTTTGTATATAGAATAGCTCCCTTTATGGTAATTTCAATAACTAACGAGCGTCTATCTAGTTGACTCTTAGTAACCCTAAATATCCCTAATTCAGCCAGATTTTTCACCACCTTACCGGTTGCCTGCTGTGTATAATTAAACTGTTGTGATATTTTTGCTATGTTTATACCTAAATCCTCAGCCACGCAGGTTATATATTTAACCTGATAAAAACTTATCTCTGGAGAAATGTCCTTTAATCTGTTTTGAAATGCAATTTCATATGCTTTTCCAAGCATTAAAATATTCGCGCCTATACTATCGTTCATGTTGTTCATGGTTTCCCCTCAGTATTACCTGAACTATGCCAGGACATTTTTTGTAATTTCCGTCTAGTCGTTTCATGTAGCCACATTTTTTACAAATGGCGATGCTTTGCCATTCTCTCCACAATCCCCAAATGTGGCCGTTGTTTTTATCGAGCAAATCTAGCTGATTTTTTGCGTCTCCCTCCTCATTGTTCATTGTTCTCACCTACCAGATGTTTTGCCCAGGATGTGTCCTGGAGATCATTCATTAATGTTTTTTCATGCGGATGTTGCCTGTGTTGATTGCCTCTTAAAATCCATCCACTTAATGCTGCCTTCCATTTTTTCATTTTATTTTTTCCAACATACCAATCCTTTGACTCATAAAAACATATAAATTTATCTGCTTCTGTTGAGCAGTCACCACAAAAACCCTTTTCTATTAAATGATTAACTGCCTCTTGGTGTGTTGGTGGATCGAATCTTTTTGTCATTTACCCCCCCTCTTAATTATTAATGCATTTTATTAGTAAATAATCCCTCAACTAAATCCTCAGTGATTTCTTTTGTCATCATGTTTATTGCCCGTTCTGATTTTTCTTCGGCAATATTACCTCCATCCTTAAACTCAATTGCACAATCTCCGTTCTTTTCAGTATACATCCTAATTTCAAGATATCCACCTTTGTTTAGTTGTTTTTTTACAGTTAGTATGCCGTACTTTTCACTATGAAATGTTTTTATCATATTTTTTACGCTCCTCTAAAAGTTTCTCTATTAAATTTATTGCCTTTTTGGTTTTTAAACAAACATCCGCCGCCACAGCAGTATCACAGACAAGATAAATGCATTTGGTCATTCTCCTACAATCATCAATAATCTCTTGCGCATTTTCAAATATTTTATTATCAGTCATGCTATTCCTCCCTCTCTAATATTTCTGCAATAACGTCAATTTCATGAGGTTCTATTTCAAACAGTATTGAGATGTGTTGAATTAGCTCTATTGCTTGATGCCGTTTTATAAATACCTCTCCTGCCTTTTCATCATTATCAATACAATTACAGAATGATATATTTAGTTTTCTGATTTCATCTAACTTTCTTCCTATCCATAATTCATTATTTAAATATTCAACAACTAAAAACTTACCATAATCATGGTTTTCAGAATCATCTATTTCTACATCATCTAAATAAACATATCCTGGAATATCCTCTAACACTATAGCCAATCTGCCATTCATGGGGTATGGGTGTATTTTGGCTTTAGTTCTTATTTTTTCCCCATCATCGTTAAAAATTAATTTTTGCCCTGGTTTTATAAGTTTTTTATTCATCCTTCCACCCCTCAATTTAAATCCTCTGTTTAAAAAATAATACTCTGATAGTGTAAAATCTCATGTCATCCAGTATCTCTAGAATAGCCTCCATTTCCTCCTTTGTCGCATTACCGTCATCAACTTCTGCAATAGAATCCATGTATTTTTTTATTAATTCATTTAATTTATCTCTAGATGTTTTATCCATCTCATTCCCCTTTAGTTAGCTGTGACAACAATAAGCCCACTTTTTTCACCCCATTGAACATTTTTTTTATCACTCATGTCGGGAAACTCAATATCATCCAGACGATCAAAATCTTCTGATTCCTCATCCGGCATATCTTCGCTACATGGTAAATATTTACCACTTAATTCATCCCACACCTGATCCTCAAAAAACCAGTATGAACAGTCAGTAATTGAACTATCATTCCATGGCCATGGCCAGCCGTCGCTAGGTAATGATACATCTTCCCGAGACCTGAAAAACTGTTTTACTGCATCAATATATTGAGTTTCTGTTTTCGCATTCAATATGCTATCGCCGACTCCTTCTCTGTAACCATCCCATGCAATGCTCCCTATCCACTCAGCATTTTCCCCTTTACCAACATAAAAATCCGCTCTTGTTCCCATCTCAATTCCCCTTAGTTATATTGGTCTAGGTCCAATATCATTGTTAATGATTTTTTACCCTGCTGTTTAACCATGCAGTCATCAGAGCAATAGTGCTGTTCTTTGCCATCGTCTAGATCGTTAATCGAACCCCACGTACGCCAATCATAATCACCCCAGCGACCGGTATTATCACAGTTGTCACAGCTATATATGCTCATCCCCTGGCCTTTTCGGCGGCTTACTAGTGACATATGTTTACCCTTGTCTCAACGTCAAAACACAACTTCATGAATCGGCTGGCCGCATTATTTCCAATCCTAAGTGACCTCTCATGATCAAACCCTCTTGGGTCATCATAAGTATGACTCCTGATAGCGTCATAGCACATCATAGCTATATTGCAGTGCCAGCTATGAGCGTAACTTCCCGGTTCACTTGGATTATCTTCAATCATAGCCTGCTTTATTACCTCAAATGCCTGTGCTATTTTATGCTCATTCATATCATTTACCTTTAGTTAATTTATCTAGTGCAGCCTTCTCGGCAGATTCAGGAGAATCGGCTTTGTAGCAAAACAATATATTAATTGTTGACGGTGTGTCGTATCTCCAAACATTATAATGGCCTGGAGATCCATGAACTTCAAAGGCGCATAAAACCGGATTCTTGTCTTTCATATTCATCCCCTTTAGTTACGTTGGTTTAGTCGCATCAATTAACTCATCTAAATAAAAGAATAAATCTAGAAAGAATACTTCTGTTGACAGCTCTCTTGTGGCCTCTCCGCCAGAGAATAAAAATTGCCATTCATGCAGCCGGTCGCCATAGCAATCCCATGTCGCCTCATAGTCAAAAGCTATATCAAATGAACGGCTTCTAGCAGGCTCACCCCATGTAATAATTGCCGTGAATCTACTGTTGTCATCGTCAGAATCATCCTTTTTGAATTCAATATTAATATAAAATATATACTCTTCAGCTATACATGCGAACTTTTCCATACCCTCGATTTGCTTATTATTAGCCCATTTTGGTAACGATGCCCTCATATTACTTGCCCTTAGGTGTGTTATTTAATCTCAGTATTTAAAAGCATGTCTGTAATATGTTCTGGTAATGCGTCAATCCACCAAGACCCCATCTCACCACTAACAGATGCACCACCAGTGTATTCAGGAACAAATCCCTCCACCTCTAATTGCACCACAACTAATGGTCCGCGCATGAATCTGGATAAAACTCTATACCTTTTTTTACCTGTCAATTTTGGCTTGTTCATATTACTTCTCCTCAGGTGTGTAAAAGCCTGCCTTCAAAGCCCTAATTTGCAGGTCTTTTGCATATAAAACCTCCCTTACAAGCTCTGCTGGTGGAGTCCCCAGCGGGCCGTGTTTTTCTATCATATCCTCAGATAGCTGCAACTCATTCACAACATCAAAAAGCATATTTTCAAGCTCGTCTTTAGTCCAGCAACTCATGACCTATCCCTCTCAGGTGTGTTATAGATACAATTCTTTATGCAGCTCATAGCCCTCGTCACCAGGCTCTAGCCCAAATTCCTGGGGCTCTTCGCAATCACCATTTAAATACACTGGGCAATCAAGGCCACAACCACCATTAATGCCTACAATATAGCAACCACTCATGCCTCGCGGATAATGCCCATCTATCTCTGACATATGATTACCCATGTTGTTAACATCCTCCATTGTTTTGATTTTCTTCCCTGGATTGGTAGAGAACCCTCCATAAACCTCATCACTAGCATCTATTAATTGCTGCTTGTTATAACCGTTAGGATGTTTATCGCTAGCTATAACTGCTGCTTTTTTTACTAATTCTCGTTCTGGATTCCACATATTATTTCCCCGTAGGTGTGTTTATTAAATACCTGTTATCTTATGTGCTAATGCCAATTTTGGATTGAACACACCGACCCAATTCCAGATGTCAATTAGATTTGACATCATACAAATAGACACGATTGAGAAAACAATCCCAATTGCAAGTAAACTACAAAAAAATTCTACGCTTCTTTCTTCTATCGACTTCGAAATCATATAATAAAGAATATAAAATATTTTATAGGCTACAAAAGCCAAAACGAACCCTAAAAACCCATATATTATATCCCCTATCGCTGAAATTCTCGCAGCTTCAACAACCGAGTCTAAAACATCGGGGGCGTAATTC
>JBPCUG010000066.1:0-3924 GCA_051011275.1 Cyclobacteriaceae bacterium
TATCCTTGCGGCCAAATACAGAAAAATGCACATATCGTCTTGGGTTTTCCCGCATATCAACCAGCAGTCGGTCCAAATCTTTACTTGATTGGGCAAGTTTGTTATACAAGGCTTCGTCTTTCAACAGTTTACCTAAACTTCCATTGCCTTCACTTACCTGGGCCAATACATTGTTTAGGTTTTCTATGGCACCCTTGGTTTGTACCAATGTAGCCTCCAGTTCCTTAGGGTCAATAGCCCCGGCCAGTCCGTTAAACTTTGACATTAAAGGACTGATCCCAGTTGAGTCATTTGATATTTGGGCCAATACATTGTCTAGCGCTTGGGTCAATCCCTGAATCTGGCTGGTTCCTGTAGCCAGATTAGCAGAAGTGGTTTTGAAGTTTCCAATAATACTATTGATACCTTCTTTTTGGTTGTTCAAATTGTCCAGAACCCGATTGAGGTTCACCAAAGTCAGTTCCAATTTATCTACCACCGGCAAAGCTGTACTGGTTAACTGGGCGGCCATCCCCTGATTGAGTCTTGCTATCAAAGTATCTCCTGAGGTTATGGGATTGCCTGACTTAACTGAATCCAGGTGAATGGCCATGCCCCCTAAAAGGTCACTTTTGATCATAGCTACCGTGCCGCTCGCGAGTTGCAAGTCGTTATCAACATCGATAGCCACTCTGATACGATTGTTGAGGTTTTGTAAGATCTCAATTTCGCTCACCCTTCCTACTGATAGACCATTAAGTACCACCGGATTGGCCTCCTGTAAACCATCGATGTTATTGTAAATGGCGTAGTATGTATTGTTGGGATTGAAAAAATTAATTCCCTTAAGGAAATTAAAACCGATATAAAGAATGGTGATTGAAACTAAGGCCAGTAGGCCAACTTTAAACTCCTTGGAAACCTTCACCCGGGATAGTTTTGGTTAAAAATTAATTTCGGCCAAAGTTACTAATTAATCCAAAGATTCCATCTCTTCCTTATAATCTCTAACTGCCCGATAAATGGCTGAAGCTATATAGGTTTGCTTTACTTCGTCATTAAGGTCCTTCTCCTCGGTTACGTTGGTCAAATACCCTGTTTCCACCAATACACTGGGCATTGAAGTGCGCCAAAGCACCCAAAAACCTGCTTGCTTGACCCCGCGGCTCTTTCGCCCGGCCCGAGTTTGAAACTGATTCTCAATATTTGAAGCCAATTTTAGACTGTTTTCCACATAAGCATTTTGGTAAAGCTCAAAGAGAATGTGCGATTCGGGAGATTTTGGGTCGAAACCCTCATATTTATCTTCATATTGATCTTCAAATAAGATCACAGAGTTTTCGCGTTTAGCTACCTCTAGATTGTCCTTGGTTTTATGGGTTCCTATCACGTAAGTTTCGGTACCTCTCACCAATTTACTGTGAGGAGAAGCATTACAATGTATGGAAATGAAAAGATCAGCATCATTTTTGTTAGCAATAGTAGCACGACCCTCTAATGGAACAAATTTGTCGGTCTTTCGCGTGTAAACTACTTCAACATCTTTAAGATTTTCTTTGATGATGTCGCCTAACTCTAATGCTATTTCAAGGGCTATGTTTTTTTCTCGAGAAAAGACTCCCCGTGTACCTGGGTCATGGCCTCCGTGGCCGGCATCTATCACCACTGTTTTGACCCGGTTTTTAGTCGGGCTAAAAAGTGTGAAAGAGCCCAGGACAAACAAAAAGCAGAGAAATGATATTGCGGCAAGAATCTTTGCCATTTTTCGCTTGTTACTTTTTATAAACCTAAATTTACGCAAAAATCTAAATTTTTATTCAAAACTGAAAAAACCAATCAATATTTTAACTGCTGGGAAAGCATTTACTCTACTACAGCTGATTTCGCTATTATGCTTTTCTAGCGCATTTGGTCAGGAAATCACTCCTATCAAAACCCGACCTATTCTACCCAAGGATCGGTCTGTTGCTGTTAATAACGACACAATTCCGCCAATTAATATATCAGTTGATAGCGTCACCAATGGAGATACCACCAAATTAGCCCCTAGAGGTGACTTTCAAACTACTATCAAATACTCTGCCACAGATTCCATTGTTATGGATCGAGTAAATGATATCACCTATTTATATGGGGATGCCAAGATCGAGTATGGCGACATAACTATCGAAGCAGCCATCATTAAGCTTGACCAGCGTAGCAACACTTTGAAAGCCGAAGGTATAGTTGATTCTTTGGGCAAAAAGATCGGTACACCAAAATTTACCGACAAAGGGGTGGAGTATGTAACCAAAGGGATGCAATACAATTTTAAGACCCAAAGAGCCATCAGCGAAGGTTTAGTTACCGAACAAAATCAGGGGTTTATTCACGGAGAACAAGTATATAAGGACGAGGAAGACAATCTATATGTGGCAAGAGCAAAATACACCACTTGTGATTTGGCTCATCCGCACTTTGAGATCAGGTCGGGTAAAATAAAGCGTACGGAAAAAAACGTTATCACTGGTCCTTTTAATCTCTGGTTTAATGATGTGCCTACTCCTTTGGGTTTGCCTTTTGGCATGTTTCCCGACCAAGAACAACGCACTTCAGGCATAGTAGTGCCGACTTACGGAGAGGAGCGTCAAAGGGGATTCTTCCTGAGAGATGGGGGTTACTATTTTGATATCAACGATCACATCAATCTTACCGTTTTAGGGGAGGTTTATTCCAAGGGAGGTTGGGGGCTAAAATTTAACTCCACCTACAAGAAGAGATATGCCTATAATGGAAGATTTAGTTTCCACTACGCCAAGCGGACCACTGGAATTGAGGGAGATGATAGTGATAGCCGGGATTTTAGCTTAAGGTGGAACTATACTCCATTTGCCCGAGGAACCAGTCGATTTTCTGCTTCCGTAAATGCAGCTACACGGACCTATAACCAAAATAATTCGCTGTCTATTATACAGAACTTCAATGCCAACCTTAATTCCAGCATCTCCTATTCTAAAACCTTTCAAGGAACGCCCTTCAATATGACCATGAGTGCGCGACACAGTCAAAACCTGACTACCGGGATCGTGGATATTACTTTACCAGAGATGAGTGTCAATATGAGCCGCCAAAGTCCTTTTAAGCGTTCCAGGCTAGGGCTTTTGAAAAACTTTAATGTCACCTGGAATGCAAACCTGCGTAACAGGGTGAGCAATCAACCATCGCGATCGGGTACCAGTTTTGATGTGGTTGACGGGGATGTAGCAACAGATACAGTAGCCTTTGATTTTAACAACCTGGGTACATTGTTTAAGAATGCTGAAAATGGAATGCGAATGAATATCCCTATTTCTACAAGTTCCAAAATCTTTAGACATTTTAACATCAGTCCTTCCTTCAATTTCAACGATCTGTGGTATTTGGAAAAATTAAATCACACATGGGATGAAGAGAGACAAGCGGTGAAAATCGATACTATCCCTGGGTTCACCCGAGCTGGCACCTATACCGTTGGAGCAGGATTAAGCACCAGGATCTACGGCACTTTTCTATTTAAGGAAGGGAAAAAGATAGAAGCTATCAGGCATACGATAATTCCTTCGATCAGTTTTAGTTATGCACCTGACTTTGCTGACCCTTCATTTGATTATTATCAAGAGGTACAAGTAGATACGACAGGAAGGACCCAGCTTTTGTCCAGATATGAAGGATTTGTGTTTGGCGCTCCTAGCCGAGGCAATAGTGGTTCCATAGGCTTTAATCTTCAAAATACGCTGGAGATGAAGGTGAAGACGAAGAACGACACCACCAAAGCCAGTAAAAAGATACCGTTGTTAAGAAATTTAGGCCTTTCTACAAGTTATAATTTGGTGGCGGATTCTCTAAACCTATCCAACATCAGGATAAACGCCAGTACCAACATCCTTAATAACCTGATCAACTTCAGCGCTGCAGCTACTATCGACC
>JBPCUG010000067.1:0-2672 GCA_051011275.1 Cyclobacteriaceae bacterium
GACCTGGAGCGACAAATGCCGAGTATTAGTGCAGCCTCAATGGGGGCAGATATGGCAGACATAAACAACGATGGCAATCCGGACATATTTGTAACCGATATGCTTCCGGAAAATGATGCTCGACTCAAAACGGTTACCACTTTCGAAAATTGGGACCGATATCAATATGGGGTTAAAAACGGCTATTATCACCAGTTCATACGTAATATGCTGCATCTCAATAATGGTAACGGTACATTTAGTGAAATTGGACGGCTGGCTGGTGTTGCTGCAACAGATTGGAGTTGGGGTGCGCTAATTGCCGACTTTGATAACGACGGTTTTAAAGATATATTCATATCGAATGGAATCCATAAAGATCTCA
Source organism: Cyclobacteriaceae bacterium (assembly GCA_051011275.1). Lineage (GTDB taxonomy): Bacteria > Bacteroidota > Bacteroidia > Cytophagales > Cyclobacteriaceae > JBPCUG01. The sequence continues at coordinate 365 of JBPCUG010000067.1, forward strand.
CCAATCAAGACTATTTGAATTACATATCTAACGAGGAAGTGATGAAGTCCGTGATCTCCGGGCAATCGGTGGATTTCCGAAAGCTAATTGATCTCATTCCATCCGAACGTATACCAAATTATATGTTTGTTAATCAAGGAGCCACAAGTACCCGAAGAGAGACGCTAGATTATACTTTTGCCAACAAATCAGAGGAATGGGGCCTCGCCACCCCAAGTCATTCAAACGGATCGGCCTATGGAGATCTGGACAACGATGGGGACCTAGACCTGATAGTGAATAATGTTAACATGCCCGTCTTTATTTATCGAAATGAAGTAGACCAACATTTCCCTGATCGACATTACCTAAAAGTGAATTTGGTAGGAATAGATAAAAATTCGCAGGCCATAGGGGCAAAACTATCGATTTACCATCAGGGCAGACTATTCTACCTGGAACAAATGCCGGCCCGAGGATTTCAATCAAGCGTTGACCCTCGATTAAATGTTGGCTTAGGAGATCTTGACAAGGTTGATACCTTGATTGTTCAATGGCCGGATCATCGGCAGACAACTTTGACTAATCTTTCTGCTAATCAGGAAATTACAATTTACCAAGCTGAAGCCAATGAAATAGCTCCATCTTACCCAACTATACCACCGGCCATATTCAAGGAAGTAGGCGAGGAATTGGATATAACTTTCACTCATCAAGAAAACCTCTTCGTGGATTTTGATCGGGATGGCCTTATTTACCATATGCTATCTACTGAAGGACCTAGGATTGCTGCCGGTGATGTAAACAGTGACGGACTCGAAGACTTTTATGTAGGAGGCGCCAAGGGATTTAGCGGATCCTTATTCGTACAACAATCGATGGGGAACTTTAGGCATACACCTCAAGTGGCTTTTGAAGAAGACAAGGTTTCTGAAGACAGTGACATATTGTTTTTTGACGCTGACAATGACCACGACCTTGATCTCTATGTTGCCAGCGGTGGTAATGAATTTTCCTCTAGCTCACCTGCCTTAAAGGATCGAATTTATAAAAATGATGGGCACGGGAATTTTAGCAAATCTAGTGAATTCCTTACTCCCTTGGGTTTGACCAGTACATCTTGCGTACAAGCATCTGATTTTGACAATGACGGGGATATGGATTTGTTTGTTGGCACTCGGCTGAAACCCTTCTTCTACGGCATAGCGGTGAGCTCCTTTATACTGGAAAATGATGGTAACGGAAATTTTAAGGACATTACTCAAAATGTAGCTCCAGGACTTCAAGAAATTGGCATGGTGACTGACGCTCTATGGAGGGATATCGACAACGATCAAGATAGCGACTTAATTATAGTAGGGGATTACTTACCAATTATCATCTTTCGAAATCAAGAGGGTAAATTGCAACCTATATCTAACAATGGATTAGAGCAAACATCAGGATGGTGGAATAGAATTGCCTCAGGGGATTTTGACCAGGATGGTGACCTCGACTTTGTTGTTGGGAACCATGGGTTAAATTCAAGATTTAAAGCCACTTATGAAAACCCAGTGCAAATGTATGTTAATGATTTTGACCGGAATGGGACTGTGGAGCAAATAATTTTGGTGGTAGAGAACCAAGTAGCTTTTCCGCTGGTATTGCGACACGATTTAGTAAAGCAAGTCCCTGGACTGAAAAAGAAATATTTGAAATATGAAAGTTACAAGGAGCAGCGAATCCAGGATATGTTTACAGCCAGCCAACTTTCAGAAGCAATTATAAGAAAAGCCAATTTACTTGAAACCTCAGTCATAATTAATAATGGCAATGGCCAGTTCAGCGTAAAAACACTCCCAGTTGAGGCCCAGTTAAGTCCGGTTTACGGTTTGATGGTAGGAGATTTCAACCACGATGGTTCCTTGGACATTCTTTTAGCAGGGAATTTTCATAAAGCGAAGCCGGAGGTAGGAAGGTATGACTCCAGCTATGGTCTACTGTTGCAAGGAGATGGGAAAGGTAACTTTGAATCAATACCTGCTCAAAAATCGGGCTTGTGCTTAACCGGTGAGGTTAGAGATTTAGTAGAAATTAAAAGCATGGATCAATCAGTAATTCTAATAGCTAAAAATGATGATCAAATGCAAGCAATTGTCTATTAACCGATGGATAGCTGCCCGCTTTTTTTAAGATCAGAAATTATTGAAACGCAATAAACAAATACTATAATATTGTATGTTCCGGCTATATTTGCTTTTGTTGATCCCAATATTCCTCGGAGGTTGTCAAAAATCTGGCCCTAATGAGAATATCCCCAATACCCTTTTCTTGAAGTTGCCACCGGAAG
>JBPCUG010000068.1:0-6932 GCA_051011275.1 Cyclobacteriaceae bacterium
GTTCCGGATCGTTTGACTTCTTTGTCGTCCTTGAAATACCTTTTGGCCACTTTGCCAAGTTTACTGGGGGTGTTTTGCAAAAGCTTTGTTTTGTTGCTTCTGATATGTTGGCAAAAAGTTTCATTAACGTAAACAAGACGCTGGTTGGTGTCCCGGATAAAAATACCGCAGTCGCTGGCATTTAAGATTTGCTGTAGCTGACGGTTCTCCGCCGATAGCCGACTATTTTCCCTCCGCAATTTACGATTCTCTTCCTCGAGCTGGTGTAGCTCTACGAAAAATTCCCTATGGGTGGTATCTTTGGCAATCATAAAATTTAAAAAGCTGGTTTAGAGACTACTAAATTACTAAGGCATATTTTAATATGCTCGGCGATTTAATTTCGGGGAGGGGTATGTAATATAATTCTGGAATTTGCACAAAAAACAGGACGTTTAGCAAGCGAAATGCACAAATTGCCGCAAAAAAGTTAAACAGAAGCATTTGAAGAGTAAACAGAATGTACCGGAAATAGGCGCGATTGCATGGTTAAAAACCAACATCCGACTTGATTCGGTCGATCTTAGTGTCCAGAACCTCTGATATTCGATTGAAATCAGCTTTACTTTCGAGCGGTTCTCTTACTCCAATGTAAAACTTAATTTTGGGCTCTGTGCCCGAAGGCCTGGCAGATACTTTGCTGCCATCTTCACTAATAAACTGCAATACATTCGATTTGGGAAGATCTAGCTGCTCAGTAGTATTGGTTGTTATGTCATTGCTGTGGCCGGATTGATAATCAATAACTTTGGCCATCGGTGAGCCAGCCAAAGTTGCAGGAGGTGTTTCTCTAAGATCCTGCATCATTTTTTGAATCTCTTGCGCACCCTGTTGGCCTTTCTTGGTCACCGAAACCAAAGCTTCTTTGTAATACCCCACCCTTTGATAAAGCTCTATCAAACCATCAAATATGCTCACGCTTTTGTCTTTAAAGTCAGCCGCCATTTCTGCGAGCATGGCGCAGGTGGCAACCGCATCTTTATCTCTAACAAAATCTCCAATCATGTAGCCATAGCTCTCTTCCATTCCGGCAATGAATTTGCGACGACCTTCGAGCGACTTTATCAAAGCCGCTATGTACTTAAAACCAGTTAGGGTATCATAACAATCTACACCAAAACCATCGGCAATAGCCTTGATCATCTCAGAGGTGACAATGGTTTTAACGATATACTGCTCGGGAACAAGCAAGTTTTTTTGTTGATACCTTGTCAAAATGTAATTGACCAGCAAAGCTCCGGTCTGATTGCCATTTAGTAGTTGGAATTGACCCTTATGGTTCTTTACAGCAATTCCAATTCTATCAGCATCAGGATCAGTAGCCATAACCAAATCGGCATCCGCTTCTTGCGCTTTGGCTAGGGCAAGGGTCATGGCTTCTGCTTCTTCTGGATTGGGATAAACTACGGTAGGAAAATCCCCATTTGGTTCAGCCTGCTCTTCAACTATGTTTACTTGAGTAAACCCAAGATTCGAAAGAATTTCAGGAACCAGGGTAATGCCTGTCCCATGAATAGAGGAGAAGACAATCTTTAAGTCGTTGTGTTTTGCTATAACCTCCGGAGCTATTGATTGCTTTGCAATCTTGTCAAGATATATCTTGTCAAGTTCTTTGCCAACCGTATGTATCATGCTGTCATCTCGGTCGAATTGAATGGCATCAATACTTTTAATATTATTTACCTGGCTGATCACACCCCGATCATGAGGGGGGACTAGTTGTGCACCATCATTCCAATAGGCTTTGTAACCGTTATATTCTTTGGGGTTGTGAGAGGCTGTAATCACCACACCACTTTGGCAGCCGAAGTGCCTTACGGCAAATGAAAGCTGTGGAGTGGGACGAAGCTCATCAAAAAAGTACACTTCAATCCCATTGGCAGAAAATACACTAGCCGTGATTTCAGCAAAGTATCGGCTATTGTTTCTGCTATCATAGGCGACAGCTACTTTGATCGTTTCATTGACGACTGTTTGCTTTAAATAGTTGGCTAGGCCTTGTGTGGCTTTACCAACTGTATATTTGTTGATCCTATTGGAACCAATACCCATAATACCCCTTAATCCTCCGGTACCAAATTCCAGGTCCTTGTAAAAGGCATCGGCCAAATCATTGGATTTTGAAGCTAAAAGACTACGAATTTCTTCTTTGCTCTGTGAATCGATATCACTATTGAGCCAGGACTCGGCTTTTTCTAATATGCTTGGATCCATGATGGTCAAATAAGGTCTATTATCATTTTATCAGGCAACAAAAATAATCTATTTCGGATGCTTTTAAAACAATTCTACTCTGATATGAATTTCTGGCCGTTTTTCTTGCAACTAAGCGCTGATGTGATGAGCTTTGCCTGATTTTTAATTATGACTATTTCATGGATATCAAAGCATTAAATCAGGCACTGCTGTCTATTGCGCAAAAGAAGAATGAGCTGATCAAGATTGATTACAATGACGATGCCTACGACAATGTGGAGGAGGAACTTCACGATCTTGAAGATGACTTTCAGGAAAAGTATGGAGATTATTTGGAGGATGTTCTGCAGGATGTACATGATGAGCTGTGTCCAGATAACGATGTGCTGCTCCCAATCGCGTATTTAGCTAAAGAATATATCATCTCCCCTGGCGACAACAATGAAAAGGTATACGATGTGAAAGCATCGGAAGGCGTACTTGTGGAAGTGGATGACTATCCCGGTCAACCAACCAGATTAGTTCTATTACCCAACCCACTAAGGATCCTTTTACAGATCAATCAAGAGCAACGTCAGGAAGTTTGGGCGGCTCAAGTAGACTGAAATCCTAATTTTGTCTTTACTTTTTCTAACACCTTTTTAGCAACTGCTCGGGCTTTTATTTCTCCTTCCGTAAGCCTTGCATCTATTTCTTCAGGGTGGCTCATAAGATGGTTGAATTGCCTTCTTTGATCAGCAAATTTTTCTAGGATCAATTCAAATAGAGCTTGCTTAGCATGCCCGAATCCATAGTTGCCCCCGAGGTAATTCTCCCTCATAGCTTTGGCTTGATCATCATTGGCTAAGATTCTGTAAAGGGCGAAAACATTACAGGTGTCAGGGTCTTTTGGTGCCTCCAGGGGAGTGCTATCGGTTACTATCGACATCATATTTTTCCTAAGGGCTTTTTCTGGCAAAAAAATGTCAATAATGTTGCCATATGACTTACTCATTTTGAGGCCGTCCGTACCCGGTATCGTCATTACCTTCTCATCAATTTGTGCCTCTGGAACTACAAACGTGTCCCCATACTGATGGTTAAAACCTGTTGCAATATCTCTGGTAATTTCCAGATGTTGCTTTTGATCTTTACCTACTGGTACGATATCGGCATCGTACAAAATGATGTCTGCCGCCATCAACACCGGATAAGTGAACAGGCCTGCATTTACATCTGCCAGTCGGTCGGATTTATCCTTAAAGGAATGTGCATTAGCTAACATTGGAAAAGGAGTAAAGCAGTTTAGGTACCAAGTAAGCTCACAAACCTCCGGGATACGAGATTGGCGATAGAATGTGTTTTTATGGGTATCAAATCCAAAGGCTAGCCAAGCGGCAGCGATCGCATTGGTGTATTCAATTCTCGTCGCTGCATCCTTTATGGTGATCACGGAATGTAGATCAGAAATAAAGAAAAACGAGTCGTTGTCGGATTGCTGTGACAGACTGATAGCCGGTTGGATGGCACCCAGGATGTTTCCTAAATGCGGCCTGCCGGAGGGAGTGATACCGGTAAGAATTCTCGCCATTGAAATTTAAATTTGATGCAAATAAAATCATTTTTTTTGAGTTTCCTGGTCGGCCGGGATAATAACTCTTAACCAATCATTTTAGGAATGCAGCACTTTTGACTTATATAGTACAACTTCCAGAAATTGATGCATAGTGGCATTTTAATATTGATCGGATTTTATAATCTTTGCTTAAAGTTGTAACAGCTATGTGCAAGTGGTACGGAACTTATTTATTGTTGTTATTTGCTCTTGGGTCTGCTGCCCAAGACAGTACACAGATTGTTTTTCCCAAAACGACTCACAACTTTGGCGAGATCAAAGAGAATGCAGGTTTGATCTCCTATGATTTCCAGTTTGAAAACCGAGGTCAATCAAATCTAAAGATTATCGATGTAGAAAGTTCATGTGGCTGTACCGCGCCCAGTTGGACCGACAGTGAAGTTCTACCTGGAGAATACGGGGTGGTGCAGGTAGTATTAAATCCCTACAATCGACCGGGTAAATTTGATAAAACGATTATAGTAAAATCAAACGGTATCCCTAGTTCCTATACTTTAAAGATAGAGGGCAGGATATTATTTCAACCTTCAACTTTGGAAGAGGAGTTTCCCTATCGATTGGGGCAATTAAGGATGAAAGACCGTGTTTTGAGTCTTGGCAACGTTTACAGCAACCAGGTGGCTAAAAGGGAATTTGAACTATACAACTCAGGGGATAACATACTGATATTATCAGATGAGGTGTATCAGCCTGATTATCTGAAAATCACCTTTTCTTCTTACACTATTAAACCAAGAAGCCGAGGCAGAATGTTGGTGCAGTATGATGGAAAGGCTAAAAACGATCTGGGGTATTTCAAGGATGAAGTTGTCATTAAATCATTTGAAGAGGAAATGGCCGAGAAACCCTTGATGGTTTCTGCAACGGTCCTGGAATATTTTGACCCTGAGAATCAGAATAGCGCTAGCAATAGACCCGAATTATCGGCAGCTAAGCTCGAGTATGATTTTGGAATAGTCAAGCAGGGACAACTTGTGCCAATGCAATTTGAGCTGCGCAATAGCGGAGAAGATACTCTCCATATTAGGAAAGTATCTGCGAGTTGCGAGTGCATTACCTTAAGTATGGAACATAAGGATCTGGAACCCGGTGAGAAAGCATCATTACAGGTTACATTTGATACCAGTTCACGAGTAGGTAATCAAGAGAAGTTCATAACTGTGTTTTCCAATGATCCCCAGAGACCGGTCCAAACCTTGACCTTCAAAGGTTTGATAAGAAAGCTTTAGGCAAAAGCTGGTATTCCAGTAATCTCATGGCCCAAGATCAACAAGTGAATATCGTGGGTACCTTCATAGGTGATTACTGATTCAAGGTTCATCATGTGACGCATAAGTGGATATTCCCCGGTGATACCCATACCTCCGAGTACTTGGCGTGCTTCTCTGGCAATTCTTAAAGCCATATCCACGTTGTTGCGTTTAGCCAAAGAGATCTGGGCAGTAGTAGCTATACCATCATTCATCAATGTGCCCAATCGCCAGGTTAAAAGCTGCGCTTGAGTTATCTCAGTAAGCATTTCAGCCAGCTTTTTCTGTATTAATTGGAAAGATCCAATTGGCTTATCAAATTGGATCCTTTCATTGGCGTACCTACGTGCTGTATCGTAGCAGTCCATGGCGGCACCAAGCGATCCCCAAGAAATGCCATATCGAGCCGAATCAAGGCACATCAACGGAGCGCCTAACCCACTCTTTCCCAGCAGTAGATTCTCTTTAGGGACTTTTACATTGTCAAATACCAATTCGCCAGTGCAACTAGCCCTAAGTGACCACTTACCATGTATCTCGGGGGCGGAGAAACCTTCCATTCCCTGTTCCACAATCAGTCCGTGAATACGACCATTTTCATCTTTAGCCCAAACGACTGCAACATCAGCTTTTGGGGAGTTAGAGATCCACATTTTTGATCCGTTTAATATGTAGTGATCTCCTTCTTCTTTGAAGTTGGTCACCATGCCACCGGGGTTAGAACCGTGATCGGGTTCAGTAAGTCCAAAGCAGCCTAGCCATTCCCCTGATGCCAGCTTTGGCAGGTATTTTTTACGCTGGTCTTCGCTGCCAAATTGAAATATTGGATACATCACCAATGATCCTTGCACGGATGCAGTAGACCTCATACCGGAGTCACCTCGCTCGATTTCTTGCATGATCAATCCATAGGAGATATAATCTAAACCTCCTCCTCCATATTCAGCAGGGATAGTTGGCCCAAAAGCCCCAATTTCACCAAGTTTCCTTACGATTTCTTCAGGGAAATGAGCTCTTTGGCACCAATCTTCGATATAGGGAGAGATCTCTTTTTTCACAAAATCGCGCATCGAGGATCGGATCAAAAGCTGTTCCTCAGTCAGCAGGTCGTCTACTTGATAAAAATCGGGCGATTCGAAATTATCGTTGAAAACAGCGTTTCCACCAGATTTCTTTTCCTGTAAGGTATTTGATGACATTTTGTTATTTTGTTTTAACCAAATTACCCAAATTTACAAGAATAAAACACGAATCCCGCCCTTTCATGGACAAATCCGAAATCGACCCTAGCATACTCAAACAACTGCATAAGTTGGAGCAAAAATATGAGGCCATGGGTCAGGATCTCTCCTCTTATTTGGATGGTTTACTGCACTCCAATTATTTGAAATATTGGGAATATATTCATTTGGATACACTCCTGAGTTTACAAACCCCAAAGACTAATTTTCCCGACGAAAACATTTTCATTATTTATCATCAGATCACAGAGTTGTACTTCAAGTTGATCTTGCTAGAGATGGACCAGACCGCAACATTAGATGCTTCAAATAGCAAAGAGTTTCTTATGCATTTACGACGAATCAATCGGTATGTCGGCCAACTGATCAACTCTTTTGATATTATGGTCGATGGGATGGAGCCTGAGCAGTTCCTTCAATTTCGTATGTCGTTGTTGCCGGCCAGCGGTTTCCAATCGGCACAGTACCGACTGATTGAAATCGGTGCTACTGACCTTTACCAACTGTGGGCTACAGATGAGCGACCGGATCAGATGGATGAGAAGGATATAGAAACAATCTACCAGCACATGTATTGGAAGAAGGGAGCAG
>JBPCUG010000069.1:0-3853 GCA_051011275.1 Cyclobacteriaceae bacterium
TACTGGCTGATGACCCCTACCAATTGAACAATGTCGCCGGTCAGCCTGACCACCTGAATGCTCAGAAGGAAATGAGTGAAGGCTTAGCTCAATGGATGGCAACGTCTGGGGACCTGCGTGCTACGGATCCTGAAACAATCTATTGGGATACAGTAACCTACACGCCAACTTATGATTACGATAATTTCGATCTGGAATCGAATATTGCTGCCTACAAGAGGTTGGTTCAGCGCCCTTTTTCAAGGTTTGATACTGTCAGTTGCAATAATTGATCGATATCTATTATGAGTGAGGAGCAGCACCCCTATTTTCAAAAAGCACTTGATGCCCTGGATGGGGGTGATTTGGAAGCATTAAGCATCATGATCGATGAGCATCCTGATCTTGTCAAAGCTAAGTACCTCGGAGAAGAGGACTTTTATGGCGGCTACTTCTGGAGGCCAACCTTGCTGCATCACATTGCAGGTAACCCTATTCGTGGTCCATTGCCCGAAAATATTGTGAAGATCACCCGGGCTTTATTGGAGGCTGGAGCAGATGTAAATGCAACCTGCGGTGGTGGCCCCAATCAACCCAATTCTGGTGGAGCTACTGTTTTGGGGTTGTTGGTAAGTGGGAAGCAAGCGCATGAGCATGGGGTTACCGAACAGCTTTTAGATATATTGCTTAAAGCCGGGGCCAAGCTTAATCCGGACGGCAAGGGTGGCGCCATGTGGATTGCACTCTATCACACGGTGGAACATCAAGGTCAAAGGGAGGTTGCCCAGATGCTTTACGATCGAGGGCATCCGGTCGATTTTTGTTATGCAGCTGGTCTGGGTTTACAGGAAAAGGTGCAAAGCTATTTTGATGAGGATGGTAGACTTAAGCCGGATGCCGACTTATATTACAGACATCAAAGACCGATTGGAGCTGCGGCTCGAGAACAGGATATCCTTAACGATGCCTTAATGTTTGCAACAGTAACCAACGCGGTAGAAACGGCGACTCTTTTGTTGGATAAAGGTGCTGAAATCAATACTCCACGTCAATGGGGAGGCTATGAGGTGGTAACTCCATTACACCTGGCAGCCTGGGCAGGCTGGAAAGAAATTACCCAGCTATTGCTAGACAGGGGTGCTGATCACACTCTAAAAGACGATAATCACAATAGCACTCCAGCAGTATGGGCTCAGTATTGTGGACATTTGGAAACTTGGGGGTTATTGCTGAAATACGAAAAGTAAAGTTTACCAGCTGACTTGGTAACAACTTAGGGAACCGTTCTGACGTTCCATAGATTAAATTCAACCATTCGACGATATAATATTGGCAATTAAAAGTTTAACTATCACTTTTAGTTAAGAAATCCGAACAATAGTGGCAATCAAAGGTTTTGACTATATGAGAGCTCAACTTGAAGATTATATCAGCCAATTTTTGAAAGTTCCAGAAGAGGAATGGGCTCCAGCTTGGGAGTTACATACTTTCAAAGATTTAGAAAAAGGTGAGTTCTTACTCAAGACCGGCCAAGTATGCAATCATGTGTCCTTTATTAATTATGGTTGTTTTCGGGTGCATAGCCTTATTGGGGATAAAGAGGTAACCGGAAATTTCTTTTTTGAAAATAATTACGTCACAGACTACGCCAGTTACCTTACTCGTAGTCCGTCTAACGAGAGCATTCAGGCTTTGGAAAAAGCCCAAATAGTGCAGTTGAATTATGAAAATATGCAGCGATTATATAGTCGTCATCCAATATGGCAGCAGTTTGGGCGATTGATTGCTGAATACATTTTTATCCAAGTGGAAAGGAGAAAAAGATCCTTGCTAGTTCAAAATCCTGAGGAACGGTATTTAGATTTATTTAAAGAGCGTCCCAAAATATTGGAAAGGATCCCACAGCACTATATAGCTTCTTACCTTGGAATATCACCAGAAACATTGAGCCGTATACGCAAAAGGTTGTCTCAAAGAAAGGAATCCATTTCTTGATTTAAATCAATGCATCCCGGAGCTGAGATAGTGAACTTTGGTCTATATTTTTTTCTCAACAGCCTTTAAAACGATGAAATTTTTACCTCTATTTTTTCTCAGTCTGTTTCTTTCACCCTGTGTTTTGTCTGCTCAAAGTACGCAAACAGTCAGAGGTCAGATTATGGACCAGGATTCTAAGTACCCGATTTATGGGGCCAACATAGTGGTACTGAAATCGGACCCATTGCTTGGAGCTGCCACCGATGAGCAGGGTTATTTTGTTATTGAAAATGTCCCCCTTGGTAGGGTAGACCTACGGATAACAGCGATAGGATATAAGGAAATCACGGTTAATAATTTATTGGTTATATCAGGCAAGGAATTGAATCTGGATTTTGAAATAGAAGAGACTTTTTCTCAACTTGAAGCAGTTGTTGTAAACGCCAGTGAAGATAAGGTAGCAGTAAACAATGACTTGGCAACAGTGAGTGCTCGATCCTTTAATGTAGAGGAAACCACAAGGTATGCAGGAAGTCGCAATGACCCGGCTCGCATGGCAGCTAATTTCGCCGGGGTCAGCGGTGCCAATGACAGTAGAAATGACATCATAATCAGGGGTAATTCTCCTGCTGGTGTCCTTTGGAGATTAGAAGGAATTGATATCCCAAGCCCCAATCATTTTTCTTCCTTCGGTAGCACCGGAGGACCTGTTAGTATGCTCAATAACAATTTGCTTAGCAAATCGGATTTTATCACAGCCGCATTTCCAGCTAACTACGGCAATGCCCTGGCTGGCGTTTTTGATCTTCAAATGAGAAATGGCAACCCAGAAAAGCGAGAGTTTTTAGGTCAAATCGGGTTTAATGGGTTTGAGTTTGGATTGGAAGGACCATTTAGCTCTAAGGGGAAAGCTTCTTACCTGGTAAATTACCGCTATTCGACTCTGGGGGCTTTTGAGGCCGTAGGTATCAATTTTGGCACTGGAACTGCGATTCCCAAGTACCAGGACCTAAGTTTTAAGGTGAATATTCCCACTGAGAAATTTGGACGTTTTGTTGTTTTTGGATTAGGAGGAGATAGTGATATCAATCTATTAGGTAGCGACCTGGATTTGGAAAAGGAAGATGAAACCGATCTGTTCGGCAATGAGAACGATGATATATATGTAGAATCTCGTACCGGTATCATTGGCGTATCACATACTTATTATTTCAATCCTAATACTTTCTATAAGCTGACTTTGGCTGCCTCACACCAGCGACAAAACGTTCAAATAGATTCTCTCAGCAATATTGATCGCAGCATCGCTACACGGTATGTGAGTTTGAACTTAAGGCAAAATAAATATTCTGCACACTTGATGTTCAATCGGAAGTTTAATGCCCGCAACAACCTCACGGCAGGAGCCATTTTAGATTTGTATGATATCATCTTTGCCGATAGCAGCTTGGTGCGAAGAAATGACCAATTGTTTTGGTTTTCGGAAAAAGAGGGAAATGGGACCAGTTTGCTAAACCAATTCTATGTCAATTGGCAGCATAAGCTCAACAAAGACATAACATTGAATACAGGCCTACGAGGACAGCAATTCGACTTGAGCAGTAGCATGGTTGTTGAACCGCGATTTGGCATAAAATACCAATTGAATGAAGGACAAGCTTTGAGTTTTGGTTATGGTTTACATCACCAGTTGCAACCCCTACCAGTCTATTATACACTAAGCGAACAACCAGATGGTAGCTTCCGCGCGTTAAATCAGGATCTGGATTTCACTAGCAGCCATCACTTGGCACTTGCTTATGACAGAAGTATTAATTCGAACCTTAGGGTTAAAGCGGAGGTTTATTACCAATCTATTGCAAATGCTCCGGTAGAACGTTTCCCCAGTTCTTTTTCC
>JBPCUG010000070.1:0-6826 GCA_051011275.1 Cyclobacteriaceae bacterium
GAGGAGGCCATGGCTGAGCATTTGCGTAAGCGCAAGTGGTACAGAATACCAAACAGTAAGCTTTTCGGTCTGCATAAGTTCCGTAAGACTTGCCGGCATCTTTGTGTGGGCCTCAGAAATAATTACACTGGTAGCACCGACCAATGGAGCAGTAAAATAGGCCAGAGTAGATATGTCAAAGTGTAGCGGAGCATGGCTCCCGATCCGGTCTCGTTTCCCTAATCCAAATAAATCGGCAGAGAGCTTGGCGTAATTCAAGCCACTATAATGTGTATGCATAATCCCTTTGGGTTTGCCCGTAGAGCCTGATGTATACATAATGTAGGCTAAATCCTGTTCCAAGATGCGAACCGTGGGATTATTGGTCGGAAATTGATTGAGGGCTTCCCAGGTGACGCTGGGAACTGGCCAATCACCAGATATGCCAATGACCTGATCTAATGCACTAGTTTTAGTCAAAATATCAGGGAAAGTTCGTTTTTGGGAAGTATTGGTAATCAGGTGGCGAATGCCACAATCTTTGAGGAGAAAAAGTGTACGCGCTGAAGGCGCATAGGGATCTAAAGGAACGTAAGCTGCACCAGCTTGCATGATACCATAAATGGCTATTGCTGTTTCAATACTTCTTTGGAGGTACACCCCTACTCGATCCCCTCGTCTGACACCAGATTCTAATAGCAAATGCGCCATTTGATTGGTTTTAAGTACCATTTCCTCATAGGTTAGGACCTCGTCCTCAAACTGAAAGGCATTCTGATCGGGTAATCGTTCAGCAGTAGATTGTAATGTATGAGGCAACAGATATATCATGGCGGTTATTATGGCCTAGTTTGTACTTAAAGGCCTAAAAGCCTGGCAATGATGTTACGTTGAATGTCAGATGTCCCTGCATATAAAACCCCTCCCACAGCATCACGAAGATCGCGCTCCACGGTAAATTCGGGCAAATAGCCATTACGACCGTAGGTGCGTATCGCATCGAGGCTCGAGGAAATAAAATTTTCGCTAAGTTGCAGCTTTAGCATTGCCGCCTCCATCATGGCTGGACGGTCCATTTTTTTCAACCAGGCCACTTTATACAAAAGCAATCGTGAAGTTTCCAAACGCAATTTCATCTCTACGATCCGATTTGAAACTGACTGAAACTTGCTGATAGGCTGACCAAATTGCTCCCGTTTACGGGCAAACTCTATGGTGTCTTCCAGCTGGCGTTCCATGGCTCCGAGCTGACTGGCCAATATGCAACATCGCTCGTATTCCAGCGAGTGGTTCATTATGCTAAAGCCCGCACCTTCACCCCCAAGGCGATTGGCTTCCGGTACGAAGCAATCTTTGAAGCTAAGCTCTCCAAAGGGAATGGTACGTAGACCCATTTTACTTTGTACTGGGCTCGCGCTAAGTCCAGGTGTTCCCTGCTCCACTAAAAATGCGGTTACACCCCATTTGCCCTTGCTTGGGTTGACATTAGCCATTACCAAAGTAACGTCGGCTATGGGCGCAAAGGTGACTAAACGCTTCTGACCATTGAGTATATATCCTCCGTCCCCTTTTTTGGCCGTCATCTGCAAACTAAATACATCGGAACCCGCAGTCGATTCGGTCAATGCGTGAGCACCAATAGCCATTCCCTTTACAAAGGGAGGAAGAAATTTTTGTTTTTGTTCATCGGTGCCAAACTGGACTATGGGAAGCTGCACTGTCCACATTTGGGCATTGAGGCCAAAAGCCAGACCATTGTCAATACAACCGTAACCGAGACCCTCCATAGCCAACATGCTGGTCAGAATGTCCACCTCTTCATCTCGGCCTCCATAAGAAGCCGGTACGGACAATCCTTGAATGCCAAAATCTGCGCATTTTTGCCAAAGATCCCGCGCAAAAACTTCATCCCGATCCCGTCTCACCACATCAACATTTAAAGTCTGCTGTGCGAAAGAAACTACCTCCTTACGAAATGCTATCTGCTCATTTGACCAAGTAAAGTCCATTTGCCTAAATTAAGAAAAAGGGTCAAAATGTATAATTGATACTTCCCTTGAAAAAGAAAGGAGTACCGGGGGTAAAATGAATTTCCTCAACTGGCAAAGTCTCAAAACTTAGCCTTGATTCAGTTGCAAACTGCGTCTCATTCCAATCTCGATCGAATAGATTTTGGATGGCTATCTCAAAGCGGAGACTGCTCAATGTGTAACCCATATTCAGGTCCGTAATGATATATCCTTCTGCATTGATGCTATTGTCATCATTTGCTGGCCGATCTCGCATATATCTAGTTTGTATCCCGGCTGTAAAATTATCCTTTCGAACACTCAGTCCTCCTGTAGCTGTAACTATGGGAGCTAAGGGAATGTATTGAGCTTTTTCTGGTTCATCAATACTGCGAGAATAGGCATAGTTACCATCAAGATCCAAAAATAGCCAGTCAAGCAATTGATAACGAAAACCAACATCAATACCAACCCGTCTTGACCGCCCACTTGGCTCCACAATTCCAGCATCTCCAACATACACGAATTCCTGTTCTAAAAACAAATACCATAATGCACCATTGGTGATCAGGCGCGAAAATGGCTTCCAGATAAAACCTAAATCAGCACCGTATGCAGCTGGTAGCACAAGGTTTTCTCTTCCGCCAAGGACAACGCGTGAGTCATTGGAATGAAACCCGGTACCATATTTGGCAAACAGCTGAAGATCAGGAGTGTGATTATAAATGATATTCAGTTTTGGGCTAGCTAAAAAATGCGTTTTAGATTCAGGATTGTACAGTGAATCCAGCTGATCGACATAATGGAAATCGAAGTAGTCGAAACGAATTCCCGGGTTGATCAGCCACTTTCCTAGGTCGAATTCTGCGTTAAAGTAGGAATACACATTGGTCTCGTTAACATCTCCTAGCTGAAATTGTTCCAGGGTTTCCTTGCGGTTTCGAGTGTGGGAAAGTTCAACATCATAAATCATATCATTGCGCAAACCAATACCCACTTGTAAAAGGACCTCTTTTTCGTTCACTAATACATTTTGATTCCATTCGCTCTCCAGTCCGAAAATCTGGCGATGTTCTTTTTGTCGAACTTGATCACTATTAATGGGATCATCCAAGAAAAAAGTGAAGTTGGAATATAGTTCGAATTCGTAAAAAGTATAATAGGCTTTATTCTTGAAGAACGTCCTATCGTTTACTAAGCGGTTAAAGTTAACCAATAGATTAGTGCGACTGGTTTGCCCGCCCTCTGTGTCGTCAATAGATCCAAATCGAGTTATTAGACCTGCGTCTACTGCTCTCTTGGGAATTTGCCCTGAGGCGTCCCATTGACTCGTAAAATGGGATGCGGTCAAGGACAACTTGCTTTGATCAGCAAAGCGGGTAGCAAATTTTCCCATCAAATTTAAGCGGCTGAAATTCTGAGGTGATTCAAAAGGTCCATCTGACACTAGATACTCTGTTGCTAGGTATGCATCGTGGTTATCCGATTGTGTAAGATCAAACATGCCCACAGTTCGCAGGGTATTAAATTGACCTATCTCTATCCCTATGGAGCTTTTGTCCAGACGATCTTTAGTTGTAAAATCGACATAGCCTGCTGTGGCAAAGTTGCCTTTATCTGAGTTATAGGGGCCTTTGCCAAAATCGATTTTTTCAATGGTTTCAGGGATCAAAAAGTGCAGGTCAGAGTAACCTTGCCCGTGTGCATGTGAGACCATGTTAACTGGTAAGCCATCAACTGTGATATTTATATCAGTCCCATGATCAATATCAAACCCCCTTAAGAATATTTGCTCAGCTTTGCCGCCGCCGGCATGTTGCCCGATAAACAGGCCTGGTATTTTCCGGAGGATGTCCTGGGAAGAGCTGACAGGATTAGTCTGCAGGTCTATCCGTTGAACTAAACTCAAAGATTTAGCTGTCTTCTCGACCACAATTTCATCCAACTGCAATAGCGATTCCTTTATTTTAATTTCCATCGGTCGAGAGAGGTCAGTGACGGTAGTTTGCTTAATCTTATATCCCACATGTCGGACCTCCAGAGTGTCACCAACATGAACATGGTGAAAAGTAAATTTCCCAAGGTGATTGGAATGTGTGTGGTGTTCCGATTCCAAGTGAATGATATAGGCACCAGCAATGGAAGTCCCTACTGAATCCACAATTGTTCCCTCTAGGGTCTGAGCAACCAGGCAAAGTGGGGAGATAAAAATAAGTAAAGAGTAGATAAAGGTCTTTCTCATACAATCCATTTAAGCTGACTTATTACGCAAAAAAGTGTTACACAGACTGTTCCAGCATATCAAATATACTCATATCCTGACTACATGGCAAACAAACCATGCTTTACCCGTCTTATTCGTATATTAACTTCCGAGCAGGCTTTTTGTTACTGAAATACGCTCTTTATTAGCTGTGTGTTTTGCTCGACACAGAACATTCAAAAGTAGTTGTGGTTCATTTGACTAGTTACTTTAACCGGGCAAATATGTCGAAATTAGAAGGTCCCCGATCCTCAATGTGGAGAATCCGTTAAACAACCCGATATCAAGTTGCTTTGAGCATGACTTTTTCACGAATTTCCTTTAAAAAGTGGTAAGGGTTTTTGGCATCATCAGGGAGAAGTTCAACAGCGATCTCTTGCCCTAGACCAAGCTCGCGGGCATATTCCAGAAAGATTTCCATAACAATAAAATCTTCCAGTGGCCAGCCAGTTGAGTCAAATATGGTTCGCTCTAACTTCAAATGAGTGTAGGCCTCGGAATCTTGTATGATCTCAACCCATTCTGGGCCAATCTGTTCTGGCTGAAGCTGTTGGCATTCACCTTCCAGTAAAGCTTGCTCAAGGAAATCAGGGCAGACAAAGCTTTGTGTTAGCAGGTCTGACGGAAGCTCTAATTTTCCTGGAAAATCGGAGCCTACAGCATTGATATGTAGGAATGGTTTTGTCTCTTGGTTTTCAAATAATGGACCTGCTCCGACCTCAATGGAGGTGGCTGTGACCAAAATTTCAGCTTTGCTTACAACCTCATGAATATTAGTGGGAATTATTTCCACCTGAAGCCCTAGAACTGAAGCACGATCAGCAAATGACATTGTAGCTTGAGGGGATAAATCGTAGATCAGTACCTTTTCGAGCTCGAGTACTCGTGAGAGCCCATGCAGCTGGGTAATGGCTTGGGTGCCACATCCAATTATACCCAGTGTTTTGCTGTCTGGATGTGCTAAATAACTACTAGCAACCGCTGAAGCCGCCCCTGTCCGAAGTGCAGTTAACAATACACCATCTACCATACCCAACAGGTGACCGGAATCCGTATCAAAAGCTGAGATTGTGGAAAGAATAGTTGGCAAATCATGCTTTATAGGATTTGCAGGATGGTATCCCACTACTTTCATCATTACCTGATCTCCAGAATTGAGCATTGGCATCCATTCAATTAGCCCGTTTTGAGGCTGTTCATAGTGGAAGCCAGCCCGAACAGGAATAATAGTTTGATTGGGGTCAAAAGCTTGAATAGCAGCGTTTAGACGGGAAATGCAGGTGTCCATTAATTCATCTAATCCGCAATGGCGCACAATGGCTTCCACATCGCTACCGGAGAGTATGAGACTTGAGTTATCTGGATGTTTCATAGTAGAGGATTACCATATCAGGTCCGAAGTGTGAACCTATAACCAGCAGGAATGTTTTAAAAAAGTACCGAAGCTGTAAATATTTTTAAACAATCAGCAGGCATTCTTGTAATATAAGCAAAATTGTGTGGGTGTTGAAGAAGCTCGATGTATATTTTTTATGTTAAAACTCATAATTATAGACCAAAATATAATATATTTCTCAATGGAATTGTAAATAAGCGGTAAAATGTTGCTAATTAATTCCATCTGACTAGTAACGAAATATTCCCAAAATCGCTCCGCATTCTTGATGTTGCACTAACCAGAAATTAGCCTTGAAAACTAAATATTTATTCATTTGTTTGCTCGCAGCATTAACCCTTCCGGTTAACCTTCAAGCACACGCTCCTAACCAAAGTTATATTTTTCTTCGTGTCTATGAAGATGGCATCGGCGGGCGTTTTGAAATCACAACAGATGACCTTAACCGCGCTCTGAAGTTGGATTTAAAACGTGGCTTGACTACACAAGAATTAACCCCGTTGCTACCCCAAATTCATGCCTATTACCTCGAGCATGTGGTTTTTGCTGCGGGTGATGTCAATTTCCCAATTCGCTTTGATGAAACAAGTATTATGCCTATTGAGTTAGGAGATTTTGTGCAGTTACACTTTACTTTGGAAGGAGCCGATGATGTTCCGGAAAAGTTGGATATCAGATACGATATCTTGTTTGATATAGACCCTAGCCACCAAGGCCTACAAGTGATAGAGTATAGGTGGAGAGCAGGTATTATTAACAACGAAGCGATGGTTTCACTCATTTTTGGCCCTGACGACCCCCATCAACAACTCGACCTGACAGATTCTTCGGTAATGCAGGGTTTTATCGCAATGATCCGCAGCGGAATGCATCATATTTTTATTGGCCTTGACCATGTATTATTCCTCTTAGCATTGTTGCTTCCTGGAGTAGTTCGACGGATGAAATCCCCAGCGGTGGCGGCAACATCTTCAAACTTGGCCACGCTCACCTTTTTCCCAATGTTCCTAAGGCCCTATGCTGATGTTTGGTCACCGGTTGCAAACTTCAAGTCAGCTTTGGTTTATCTACTTAAGATTGTAACCTTTTTTACCATAGCACACACTATCACCCTTAGTCTCGCTGCCTTACAAGTTATCAAACTTCCATCTGCATTGGTGGAATCAGTTATCGCTCTGT
>JBPCUG010000071.1:0-4138 GCA_051011275.1 Cyclobacteriaceae bacterium
TCGGCTTTCATACTCAGTATTAGCTTTAACGAGATTTCCATGTCTTTGGATGGTCCTTGCATCCCGCCTGATGGTTGGTGGATCATAATACGGGAGTGTGGAAGTGCAGATCTTTTCTTGGCCGCACCTCCAGCCAGCAATACAGCACCCATAGATGCAGCCAATCCAGTACAAATAGTGGCTACATCCGGTTCAATATATTGCATAGTATCGTAAATGCCTAATCCTGCGGTCACAGACCCACCTGGACTATTTACATACAGTAATACGTCCTTTTTTGCATCGGTAGAGGCCAAAAAGAGCAATTGAGCGGTTATAATATTTGCTATATTATCATCTACAGGCAAGCCTAGAAAGATGATCCTGTCCATGATCAATCGGGAAAAAACATCGATTTCACGGAAATTCGTAGGCCTTTCCTCAATAACGGCCCGGGTCATCGCTTCAATCCGCTGCGTATAACTGTCGAAAGCAGAACCACTGATGCCCTGCCCCTTTACTGCAAATTTTCGAAATTCGTTTTTATCCATTATTCAATTTGGTTTTTGGCTAGATCACTAAGGTAACCCAGGATCACAAAAATATGAAAAAACCTGGCCTAAAAAAGGCTTTTTTCCCCTGGTTTGGTACATGACTATCCAGCGGCAATTTCCCTAAATTCTTCTACTGATACCCCTTTTTCTTTGATACTTATATGCTCCTTGATCACATCGAATACTTTTTCTCCTCTCAACTGATTAAATACCTTCATATAGTTTTGACCTTCTTCTCCTTTAAGGTAGTTGTCTGCAAAAGTATCTAGTTGATCTCCCCACTCTTGATTGAGCCCTGAGGAGGCCAGCTGTGCGGTGATCATTTCTTTGGCCTTTTCCACCACGTCTGCATGTTCTACTTTGATTTCGTGGTCTTCTGAAATCCTATTGGTGATGATTGACCATTTCATTTCATCGCTGTACTGACTGTATTCATTTTCAAGAGATTCTTCTGATAATTTACCTTGATTAGAGAGTAACAACCATCGTTTTAGAAAAGCGTCAGGTAGCTTCAATTTAATGGACCCCAGAATAGTATCACGGATTTGATTCATAAGGAAATTTTCAGTATCTCGACTGTAGTTTTCCTCCATAATAGTTTTTACACGATCCTTAAATTCTGGTTCGGTCTTAACCATATCCTTGCCAAACAGACGATCGAAAAATGGCTGCTTCATATCGGCTGGCTGCATACGGGTAATACTTTCGATCTTGAAAACGAAATTACCTTTTAGTTGCTTGATCTCCGCTGGCGTTTTCTTGAGCAACCTGGCCTTTGCCTCATCACTTTTGAATGCTTTTTGAAGGTCAAACGAAACCTCATCCCCACTTTTTGCTCCAACGAACTTCTTAATCTGACTGCTTTCCATTTGTTCTAAAAACAAATGAGCTGGTTGTGAAAGTTCAGCTTCCGCCTGACTGACCTCTCCTTGTAGCATATCCCCCTTTTCTACTACCTCAGGGTTTAACCTTTCACCGTAGTTCTTCCTTAACTGCTCCACTTCATCCCCGAGGCTTTTGTCATCTATATTGATCTTATAGGATGTGACCTTTTGCTTTTTAGATAGATCGTAAGAGAAGTCATCGACCAAACCAATATCATATTCGAATTCAAACTCCTTTTGGGTGTCCCAGTCGATCTGATTGCTCTTTTCTGTATTTGGGATAGGTTCTCCCAGGATAGCCAATTTCTGCTCCTTGATATAGTCGCTTACCGAATGCGATAAAATGTGATTGATCTCATCCACTAAAATGGATTTGCCATACATTTTTTTTACCAATCCGGTTGGGACCTTACCCTTGCGAAAGCCTTTTATCTGCGCCTGCTTGCTGTACTCCCTTACTTTTTGTTCTACTTTGGGTTGATAATCAGCTTCCTTTAATGTAATTTTAATAAGGGCCTCGTTGGTGGTCTTTTTATCTAATGTGATGTCCAAGTTGATTGCTTTTAGTTTAGTGATCAAGTAGAATTATGCATTTAAAAAACCCTCAATCTCAATAGTAATCTTATCGCGATTGAGGGTTTGTCGTGTGCGGATGGAGGGACTCGAACCCCCATGCCGTTAAGCGCTAGATCCTAAGTCTAGTGCGTCTACCAATTTCGCCACATCCGCTTGTATTTTAATGGGTGGGCAAAGGTAGCTTAAAAAAATAAAAATTACAATTGAGGATTTTTTAAAAATTTACTATCAAAATCAGGTCGTATTAGTATATGATAACGGTTGATCTGGAAGAAGAGAAGAAAGAGATATTAAGAAGGTATAGGAGGCTCTTGAGGCATGCTAAACCCTTTTTAAAGGATCAGGACGCCAAGATCATAAAGAAGGCTTTCAATGCTTCTCTAGAGGCTCATAAAGACATGCGTCGCAAAACTGGGGAGCCCTATATCTACCACCCGATGGAAGTGGCTATGATCTGTATTAATGAGATCGGTTTGGGCACTACCTCTATCGTAGCTGCATTGCTTCACGATGTGGTGGAAGACACAGCTATTGAGCTTAGCGAAATCGAGGCTGATTTTGGTCCCAAAGTAGCATTGATAATTGATGGCCTTACTAAAATTGCCGGCGTTTTTGAGCAGGGTACCTCTGCTCAAGCGGAGAACTTCCGTAAAATGCTGCTTACGCTTTCGGAGGATGTAAGGGTAATTCTAATCAAACTGGCAGATCGTTTGCATAATATGCGCACGCTGGCCAGTATGCCTCAGAGCAAACAATTGAAAGTCGCTTCAGAAACCATCTATATTTTCGCTCCTTTGGCCCATCGTTTGGGCTTATATGCTATTAAGTCAGAGTTAGAAGATCTTTACTTGAAATACACGGAAAGCGAGCAATACGAGGTGATAGTACAGAAAATAAGTGCTGCCAAAGATGCCAGGGACCGCTTTATCAATCGCTTTGTAAGGCCAATAAAAAAGGAGCTAAAGGAGCTGGGTTTTAAATATGAGATCAAAGGCCGACCCAAATCGGTATATTCCATCTGGAACAAAATGAGAAAGCAGAACATCCCCTTTGAGGAAGTATATGATCTGTTTGCCATCCGCATCATTTTAGATTCCAAACAAGAAGACGAGAAGGCGGATTGCTGGAAGGTATATTCTATTGTTACTGATTTCTATCAACCCAACCCTGACCGATTAAGGGATTGGATCAGTACGCCCAGAGCCAATGGCTATGAATCATTGCATACAACGGTGATGAGTAGCCCCGGTCAATGGGTGGAGGTGCAGATAAGGTCTAAGCGGATGGATGAGATTGCCGAAAAAGGTTATGCTGCTCACTGGAAATATAAGGATAGCCTGAATGGCGCCTCAGGCCTGGAGCATTGGATATCTCAGGTGCGAGAAATGCTCGAGCAGCATGATGCAACAGCAATCGAGTTTGTCGATGACTTTAGGTCTAACCTATTCAATGAGGAAGTATTTGTTTTCACTCCAACCGGTGAGTTAAAAACTTTACCCAATGGAGCCACCGCCCTTGACTTCGCTTTTGAGATCCATACTGAAATTGGGGCCTCCTGTCTTGGTGCAAAAGTAAATCAAAAGCTGGTCCCGCTAAATTACATTCTTAAGAATGGGGACCAAGTGGAGGTACTTACTTCCAAAAAGCAAAAACCGCATGAAGACTGGTTGCGTTTTGTAGTCAGCTCGAAGGCGAAATCAAGCATTAAGGATGCTCTTAAAGAGGATCTGAAGAAAGCAGCTTCAGAAGGTAAGGAGATCGTGAAGCGCAAGCTAAAGCAGATCAGGCTCACACTTACTAGTGAAACGGTGGAACAACTAAGGGCTTATTTTGATGAAAAGACTGTAACTGATTTCTATTACAAGGTTGGAAGGGGATTGATCGACGCAAAGGAGATAAAGAAATTTAAGGAGGCTCGGTCAGAGACTGCTAAAAAATCTAAAGGTAAGATCTCCGACAGTGTATCGTTGCAAAGGGAATTGACCAAGGCGAGCGGACAGGAAAGAGAGATGCTCCTGATCGGAGAGGACAGAGATGTGGTCGATTACAAATTGGCTAAATGCTGCAATCCCATCCCTGGTGATGAAGTATTTGGATTTGTTACAGTAAATGAAGGTATTAAGATCCATCGCAATTCTTGTCCAA
>JBPCUG010000072.1:0-2590 GCA_051011275.1 Cyclobacteriaceae bacterium
ACCCTCTCCCTAGGATAGTTGATAGCAATAGGAATGTAAGCAGCTCCTGCCTTTAGCACACCCCAAATACCAATCAACAATTCCGGTGATCGTTTAAGGTACAAAGCAATCCGCTGCCCGGGGCCAACATCATTATTTATTAAATAATGAGCCAGTTGATTGGATTTTTCATCTAACACTTGGTAAGTCAGGCGCTGACCACCAAAAAAGACGGCGGGCTCCTGAGCAAACCTCGATGCTTGTTCTACGAATGAATCGATTACGGTTGGCAAAGTAGGCTGCTTATCAGTAGTTTTATTTAGCAGGTTAATAGTATGATCATACTCCCACTTAGTTAGGATGGCGGGCTTTGCAATTGGCTGCCCTCGGTCTTCAATGAAAGCATCTAGCAAGCTCAAGAAATGCTGTGGTACAGCTTTGCGGGTGGGCTCGTCAAAAACTTCGGCATTTAAGTCAAAATGAAGCTGAATATTGCCAGACGCATCAAAGTCATGCACTTGCAATCGAAGGTGATGACCTGGGTCGCAGTGATCAGGATGTACCCAGGTAGATTGCATCGGTATACCATTGAAGTCGGAGAAAGCGGCGTGAATATAATTAAGTACTGTGTGGAAACAGCGGTTGAGAGACGCCGAGGTTGAACCTGGTTGAGCATAGCGTAAAAAGCCATTCACTTCAGCACGAACACGCGCAAGCAGAGTAGAAAAGCTCTCGCCTTCCTCAAGTTCGGCGAAAAGCGGAAACAACTCAATAAATACCCCGGGTGTTTGTTTAAACTGGGGAGTGGGGCGATTATGAGCAGGAGTACCAATAGCCAGGTGCTGTTGCCCGGTGACACGGTACAAGTAAGCAAACAAAACTGTGGCAAAAATATTGTACAGTGCCAGGTGTTGGGTCCACGCGCGTAAATCATGTTCTTGCGTAAGTTCTCGGAGGCGGTTGGATCTTTCTATACCCAAATCCACTGTGATGCGCTTAGCAATAGTACCGATCACCTGTTCAGCATGACCGTATAATCTGGGAGTTGCCGGCAATTGGCTTATCTTCTCGTGCCAATAGGTCTTGATCTCATCTCTTCCATCATTACTCTGCTGCGATTGCTCATGTTTTAGATAGTCTCTGAAGGAAGGCAGAACTGGGAAGTCATCATGAGCGCCTTCCAGCAGTTTTTGATATAGCTCTGCCATTGAGTGATACAATACTGACACTCCCCAAGCATCAGTTATCAGATGATGTTGGTTGAGATACCAAACGAATCTATCATCTGCCAACTTAATTAGAACCGAATCGAAAGCGCAAACAGAGATATCCAAAAGCTTTTTGCTCCGATCTCTTACCCATTTGGCTAACCTCACACCGGCCTGCGGGTCTTTGGACCAGTCAAGTAAAAGCAACTGATAATTGAAATTCAATCTTACTCGTTGTTGTGGAATGCCATCAGCCACCAGGAAAACTGTACGCATCGCATCGCAGTTATCTACTAAGATTTGAAAGGCATGGCTAAAATGCTTGGGATCAATAGCACTTTTTAACTCAAAGGTTAGCGCCATATTGTAAAGGGGGACCCCTGGATTCAATTCTTGGCCGGTCCAGAGCAATAGTTGACTTTGAGTGAGATTGCTAGGAATGTCGATATTTGCTTTTGTTCGCTTCATTTATTCTCCGTACGCCGATCCAGATAATTGGCTATGGCCTCAACATTCATGAAATTTTCAATAGTCATATCTTGAGGAGGCACTTTTAACTCAAATTGGTTTTCAACAAACGCAATTAAGGACATCATACCCATCGAATCAATCAAGCCACTACCCAATAGATCATCCTCTGCGGCCAGTTGCACTTCACCCCGACCCACAAGCAATTGCTCCAATATGTAATTTATTATAATATCTTTCATGCATCTGCTATTTTAGAAAAGCGTTGTTGCAATTGTAGGCGGTTTATTTTGCCGTTAGAAGTACGTGGCAGACTCTGCAATACATGTATGGCTCGAGGCACCGCATACATGGCTAGTTGTTCGGCTAGCCATTTGCGAAGGTCTTCTTCGGTGGCACTAGTTTCCGCCTTGAGAATTACCGCGGCTTCCACCAGCAAACCATCGCGTTCATGGGATATAGGAAATACTGCAGCCTCCTCCACAGCCTCTATCCTAAGAAGTAGATTCTCAACTTCGTCCAATTCAACTCGATAACCACGGGTTTTGATTTGTCTGTCCTTTCGACCTAAAAATTGCAAATTACCATCAACATCCAGGCTGACCAAGTCACCGGTTCGATAAAAAACATCTTCGTTACCTGGGGCTGTCATCCGGAAATAGAGCGATTCCTGGGTCAGCTCCGGCTGTTGCCAATATCCTTTCATCATAGTGCTGCTCCGGATGAGCAGTTCACCTGAAATTCCTGGCGGGACAGGTTGGTCTGACTCATCCAGGATCAACATCTCGGTATTATCCCATACCATCCCTAACGGCACTGAATTGTCATCATTCGGTGGGCCAGGCAGGTGGTAGTATGTACATTGGTTGACTTCTGCGGGACCGTAAACATTACAAAATTTAGCATGCGCCCATAAATTCATCAGTGCCCTAAGA
>JBPCUG010000073.1:0-3634 GCA_051011275.1 Cyclobacteriaceae bacterium
TTGATCGGTACTTTCAATCATTGCTGCATAGGCAGGATTGTCCTGACCACCAGTTCCAGCTTTGTTTTTATACTTAGCTATGGTAGGTCCTTTTGCTTGGATGGGTGTGTGCACGGAGTAGTGAGAAAAATACAGAAAAAACGGACTATCCTTGTTTTTCTCAATAAACTTCAACGCCTCATCAGTTAATCGATCAGTCAGATATTCACCATCTGGTCCATCAGTCAGGTCGGGATTGCTATAAGGGCTAAAATACGATTTAGGATGCCCGGCTTGGTTGCCTGCAATATTGACATCGAATCCTTGCGCTTCCGGTGAAGTCTGCTCACCGGAGCCTAGATGCCATTTCCCAACGTGACCGGTTGTGTATCCCTGTTCCTTCAGCGCTTCAGCCAAGGTAACAAAATGGCCAGCCAGTTGATTACGATTAGGCGTGGGAATCAACCTTCTATTTTCAGCCTTTCCCCTTTCCGGACTAGCGACCGTATATATACCATGGCGCGGAGTATAGAGTCCTGTCATCAGGCTGGCACGAGTAGGAGCACAGTTGGGAGCATTGGCATATGCATCGGTAAACACCATCCCCTGAGCAGCCATTTTATCGATGTTTGGTGTGTTATAATATTTGCTGCCCATGAAGCCCACATCCTTCCAACCAAGGTCGTCCACCAGAAAAATAATAATATTGGGTTTTGAAGAGGATTGGGTTTGAAGAACCCGGTCGCGACAAGCAAAAGCTAGCAATAGCAAACCTATAATCAACCGATTCACTTTGCAAGATAGGTTGAGGAACCAAAAACAAATACCTCCGAATCCGTTCTAGCGCCATCTATTAGTACTTTTAAATCCTCTAATTTTTCCGGGTGCTGATTGGCTAGGTCTTGCTCCTCTGAAGGATCTACGATCAAATTATAAAGCTGATAAGACCCCTGGGGTTCTCTGTTTACGTCGTACTGTACAATCTTCCAATCGCCCTGTCGCAAAGCTTTTCTTCCTCCCTTCTCATGAAACTCCCAATACAAATAATCGTGACGGGCCTGGATGGGTTCGCCCAACAAAGTTGGCAAAAAGGAAAGGCCATCTAGTTCATTTGGTATCGACTGACCGGTCAATTCAGCCAGCGTAGGCAGTACATCCCAAAATGCAGAAATGTGCTCTGAGGTGCTACCAGCTCTGATCTTTGAAGGCCAGCTGGCAATCATCGGCACCCTAATACCACCTTCATAAAGGTCTCTTTTATAACCTTTATAAATGCCATTACTGTTGAAGAAGTCAGGGTCCGCTCCTCCTTCCAGGTGCGGTCCATTGTCTGAGGTGAAAATGATCAAGGTATTGTCCTCAATACCTTGAGCTTTTACCTTTTCCACGATCTCTCCTACCTGCTGGTCTAAAATATGGATCATGGCCACGAATGCAGCATGAGGCTCCTTTTGAGACATATAAGGGCCTTGTCGGAATTCTGGCCCCTCATCCACCCCTTCATATACCGGTTCGGGATCAAACCTTCCTCTGTAGTCTTTCATGTATGTCTCCGGTGCCACTAGTTCAGCATGCGGGATGATTGAAGGCATAAAAAGAAAAAAGGGTTGGTCTTTATTTTCTTCAATAAAATTCAATGCCTGTTGGTGAATCAACTCAGGAGCATAACTATTACTTTGATTCCCTGCATTGTCTTCCAATACCAATGAATCACTATTGTGCCAGAGGTGATACGGATAATAGTTGTGCCCAAATCGCTGACAATTATACCCGTAAAATTCGTCCACTCCTTGGTTCATTGGATCACCTTCAGAGCCAGGCGCACCTAATCCCCACTTACCAAAAGCACCGGTGACATACCCGGCATTCTTCATTAGCTTCGGCAAAGTTAATACCGAGTCCGGAAGGGGGTACTGTCCTTCCGGTCTTACTTCTTTATTGCCTCGAATAGGTGTGTGACCGGTATGCAGACCGGTGAGCAAAGCGCTCCTAGAAGGTGCACAAACGGTAGCCCCAGAGTAATGCTGCGTAAATAGCATCCCTTGCTTGGCTAAAGCATCTATGTTTGGTGTTTCAAATTTTTCCTGCCCATATATGCTTAAATCACCGTAGCCTAGGTCATCCGCCAGAATGTAAATAATATTGGGTCTGTTTGGCTCGGCACTTTCGGTTTCCGACTGTGATTCAGATTGCTCATTGGATATGCAACCAGCGACGGACATTGCAACTGCTGCGATGAGGTAGATTGTTCGGTTGACTTTTCCCATTGTGCTATATCGGATCCCCTAACTCTTTAAACTTAAATCTATCAATTTCCGCTGGAGTATGTTCCAGTTTCATAATGCCTTCGATCTTAGCTACAATTTCAGGGTGCTGTTCTGAAATATCTTCAGTTTCGGCAGGATCATTTTCAAGGTCATACAATTCCAATTTCATATTCCCTTCGAAAATATCGGCTCTTATACCTTTCCATTTACCCATCCTTACAGCCTGTTGTCCCTTATAGCTAGGAAATTCCCAATATAAGAAAGGATGTTGTAATTGAGCAGAATCCTTCCCCAACATTGCAGGCAAGAAGCTGATGCCATCAATATCAGATGGCGTTTCGACCTTCACTAATTCAGCTATTGTCGGAAGCACATCCCAAAAAGCCGAAACGTGATCACTAGTACTTCCTGATTGGATGTGACTCGGCCAACTGGCAATCATTGGGACTCTGATTCCGCCCTCATAGGTAAATCCCTTAGTCCTTCCATATTCGTTTGAGAATGGTCCGGCACTGTCAAAATATGCCGCATTTACCCCGCCCAGATAAGTAGGACCATTGTCACTAGAAAAAACAATTAAGGTATTATCATAAAGATCTAATTCTTTAAGTTTAGCCACGATTTCACCCACTTGATCATCCAAATATGATATCATTCCAGCATAAGCCGCATTAGGATAACGGTTGGGAAAGTAGCCGTCAGTTCCATCATATGGAGCTTCCTCCCCAAATAGATCCACGTACCTTTGAACATATTGGTGAGGTACCTGCAAAGGCAAATGAGGCAGCGGCGAAGCGTAATACATAAAGAAGGGCCTGTCTCTATTCTCTTCAATGAAATTGAGGACTTCCACCTGCATTTTTGCTGGGGCGTAATCCTTTTGCTCCCACTTCTGATAGCTTGTTAAAGCTAGAGGATCCGCGCCTTCGCCAAGGCGATTGTCCTTTCTTGGAGCCACAATCCTGTTGTCGAGCCAATCCTTGTCTTCATTTTTCCAAAGATGCCGGGGATAAAGTTGGTGGGCTTGCCGTTGACAGTTATAACCATAAAAAAAGTCAAAACCATTTTTGGTAGGGATTCCCTCAGTAAGGGGTGCACCCAATCCCCACTTGCCAACAATAGCAGTTTTATAACCAGCGCTCTGCACTAACTCACCTAGGGTTACCGTACTATTAAGGATAGGCCGCTGACCCTCCAGGTTTGGATCGCTTATCGCCTTTTCATAATCCCAGACATCCCCTCTGGAAGCCCATTCATCATTTCCGCGTATGCGAGCATGACCCGCATGCCTGCCCGTCATCAGCATATAACGAGAAGGCGCACAAACCGGAGCGCCGGAATAATGCTGCATAAAGACCATCCCGGTTTTTGCCAGAGCATCAATATTG
>JBPCUG010000074.1:0-5767 GCA_051011275.1 Cyclobacteriaceae bacterium
AAGCACACGAAGAGGTTATGAAAGGCAGCGTGCCTTTGAAGCGTTTCGCCGATCCCTCAGAAACTGCAGCAGCAGTAGCATTTCTTGCTTCGCCAGCGGCCAGCTACATCAATGGGATAAATCTGCCTGTCGATGGGGGGAGGACGCCTTGCTTATAATGATGAATTAGTGAATGACTGAATAGACCTTATATTACAGCTTCATGTCTCTATGCTCCAACCTCTAACTTTAGCCTCAAACCTCCAGCTTCCAATCTCGTAGTTCAATAGTTCAATAGTTCAATAGTTCAATAGTTCAATATTCCATCATTCCGCCACTTCCGCTACCTCTCCATTATTTACTCCAAACAACTTCACTTCCGCCTCAACCGTTTCAAAGATAGCCTTGGTTCTTTCCGGCCGGGCGTCGGTTACAAATAACTGACCAAATGCTTTACCGGCTACTAGATCCATTAGTTTTGCTATCCGTTGGTCATCAAGCTTGTCGAAAATGTCATCCATCAAAAGCAGTGGTTTAAAACCCTTGGCTTTTTTGATCAATTCAAATTGAGCAAGTTTCAAAGCGATTACAAAAGATTTTTGCTGACCCTGTGAACCCAGTTTTTTGATTGGATGCCCCTCCAGCTCAAATAAAAAATCATCCTTATGAATGCCCATTGTAGTGCGCTGAAGGGCCATATCTTTTTGCAGCTTCGAGCGAAATAGTTCAGGAAAGTTTCCCTCTAGCAGATCGGAACGATAGGTTAGAGTTACTTCTTCATTGCCATCTGAAATTTCTTGATAGCGTTGCTTAAAAAATGGAAGGTAGTCATTGAGCAATTGTACTCTGCATTTGGACAACATCTGGCCTCCACCGATTAGATTGCGATCATAACTTTCCAGCAAATTAGGATCGAAATAGTTTCTTTCTTGGAACTGCTTTAACAGTTTATTTCTTTGTCGAAGGTAGTGGTTGTATTCGATCAGTTGGTTTAAATAGTCTTGATCAATTTGCGCTAATAAATTATCGAAAAATTTCCTTCGCAATTCACTTCCCTCTCTAATGATTTCAGTATCGTAGGGTGTAATTAATATCAACGGAAATAGCCCAATATGTTGGCTTAGCTTTTCATAGCGATCAGAACCGTTTTTAAACTGTTTCTTTTCGCCGGTTTTTAAGCTGCATTTTATGGTATGAGATCGGCCATCAAGAGCAAATGTGCCATTGACAGCAAAATAATCCGTACCATGCCGAATATTCTGCTGGTCAATGGTATTAAAAGCACTTTTAGTGAGAGATAGATAGTGAATTGCATCCAGTAGGTTTGTCTTTCCACTACCATTTGGGCCCACGAAGCAGTTGATTTGACTAGAAAATCCCAGATCGCATTTAGCGTAATTCTTGAAATTGACCAAACTTAGATTTTCAAGGTGCATTAATTTCTTTGTTGGATGATTTTTAAGTATTTTGCGAACTCGTTTTTAAGTAACGTGCAATTCTAAGGATAGCGATGGCAAATACCAAAGTCAAGACCAAAGCAAAGTTAAATTCCAAGTCAAAGTTTTCAAAAGATACATATCTCTTCTGGTTTGAGAATATGCTTTTGATGCGGAGGTTTGAGGAGAAAGCGGGCCAATTGTACGGTCAACAGAAGATCAAGGGATTTTGTCATCTATATATTGGGCAAGAGGCATGCGCTGCCGGTGCGGTTACAGCTCTTGAAAAAGGGGATAAGTATATTACTGCCTATCGAGATCATGCACATCCTATAGCTTTAGGCACTGACCCTAAGTTTATTATGGCTGAGCTATATGCCAAGGCTACCGGAATTTCTAAGGGTAAGGGTGGTTCAATGCACATGTTTGACAAAGAAAACCACTTCTTTGGTGGCCACGGTATTGTAGGTGGTCAGATTCCCTTAGGGACAGGCATTGCTTTTGCGGAAAAATATAATAAAACAAAAAACCTCTGCGTCACATACATGGGTGATGGAGCGGTTCGACAAGGAGCGTTCCATGAAGCGCTTAACTTGGCAATGACCTTCAAGCTTCCGGTAATCTTTGCCATTGAAAACAACGGTTATGCTATGGGGACCTCGGTAGAGCGTACCTCCAATGTTACTGATTTGTACACTTTGGGAGAGTCCTATGACATGCCTTCGTTTCCAGTTGATGCTATGAATGTTGAAGCCGTTCATGAAGCTATGGCTGAAGCGGCAGTACGTGCACGAAAAGGAGATGGTCCAACTTTATTAGAACTGCGCACCTATCGATATAAAGGCCATTCAATGTCTGACCCGGCCAAGTATCGCACTAAAGAAGAAGTGGCAACCTATAAAGAACAAGATCCAATCGAGCAGGTAAGGAAATCCATCTTGAAAAAGAAAATGGCCACGGAGGATTCTTTGATGGATATTGATAAGAACATCAAAGAACGGGTAGCTGAATGTGTGAAGTTCGCAGAAGAATCTCCTTTTCCAGATGCTTCTGAGGCATTTAAAGACGTCTACGTTCAGCCTGATTATCCATTTACTCACGACTAGACCTATCGCTGATTCCTATGCTTAGGACTTGGATAATGATTTTTGTAAAAAAATATTAACTTTGCCTCCCTAAAAAGTCACCAATGGCAAGAAGATACAAGGTTAAGCAAAAACCAAAGGCCACAGCAACCGACGAAGCCAAGCAATTAATTGAGGATCCGGATGCGCTGGTTGAGCAGTTTTCAAAAACTGAAGTTTGGATCCAACGAAATAAATTGTTGGTCTTTGGGGTTCTGGGTTTGATCTTCGCCGCCGTAGCTGGATATTTTGGTTACAACTATTATGTGACCAACCTGGACAAAGAAGCTCAAGTAGAGATTTTTTCCGCTGTCTTTTACTTTGAAGCTGATAGCCTTGATAAAGCTTTGAATGGTGATGGACGCCATTTTGGCCTATTGGATATCATTGAAGATTACGGCAATACCAAAACTGGTAACTTAGCTCAATTTTATGCTGGCGCAGCTTATCTCAAAAAAGGGGAGTTTCAAACTGCTATTGATCATCTGAACGAATTTAATGGAGGGGACTTCTTGGTACAAGCTAGAGCCTATGCCTTAATAGGTGATGCCTATATGGAGTTGGGAAATTATACAGATGCTTCTGAGTATTATGATAAGGCAGCTAATTACCAATCTAATGATTCATTTACCCCGGGGTACTTACTGAAAGCTGCTCTGGCTTATGAAAAGCAAAGTGACTACACAGCGGCAAAGTCGAGGTACGAACAGGTCATGGAAGACTATTTTGATTCAAGCGAATATCAAATTGCACAAAAACAGAAGGCTAGGTTAGAAGGTTTGACTTCCCCTTAACTTTCATTTATAAAAGATTAGCTAAAGGGGATGGGCGAAAGTTTTAATCCCCTTTTTTATTTACAATGGTTAAATCGTATACTAAATTAACTAGGTTATGGCTACTTCCTTAAAAGGCATCAATCATCAAAACAGCGCTAAAGTTGATATTTCAAAGAAGTCATTTGGTTTGGTAGTTGCGGCCTGGAATGGCACCATTACCGAGGCCTTGTACAGCGCAGCTTATGAAACACTACTTCAAAATGGGGCAACAGAAAAAAATATCATTCAAAAGAAAGTGCCAGGTAGTTTTGAGTTGAGCCTGGGAGCCCAGTGGATGGCGCAAGAGAAATCAGTGGACGCGGTTATTTGTCTAGGCTGTGTAATCCAAGGCGAAACTAGGCACTTTGACTTTATCTGTAAGGCAGTCGCCGACGGTTTGACTAGCGTATCATTGAAGTATGACAAACCGGTTATTTTTGGCGTCCTTACCCCCGATACTTACAAACAGGCTGAGGACCGAGCCGGCGGAAAGCTGGGCAACAAAGGTGAAGAGGCAGCATTGTCGGCCATTCAAATGTTAGGCTTCAACAATTAAGAGATCTCATGAAGGTATTGAAATTTGGGGGCACTTCTGTTGGCGCTCCGCAACGTATGGAGTCGGTGGCAAAAATAATCACCGGCGATGATCATCAAAAGATTATAGTTCTATCAGCGGTTTCGGGCACTACCAATAGTCTTGTAGAGATTGGCAGTCATTGGCACGATGGAGATTCTGATCAGGTGGAGGCTTTGATCGATGCACTTCACAAGCACTAATCAGATTTCGTTCAAGCATTATTAGATCAGAGCAGTTCTCTGGAAGAAGGTATTCAGGTTGTCGAAAAACATTTCAGCAAAATAAAAATGTTGACTGCAATTTCATTCAACCACTCAAGCAACAAGGAGTTGTTGGCGCAAGGAGAGTTGCTTTCAACCAATCTGTTTTCACTTTATTTACAGCAGATCGGGGTAAAAGCCAAATTGATACCAGCCTTGGATTTCATGAGAATAGATGCAAATGGGGAACCCGACTTGGCATTTTTGAAAGAACATCTAGCCTCTCAAATTTTGGCGGAGGATACCATATTTATCACCCAGGGATTTATATGTAAAAACCATCAAGACGAAATAGACAACTTGAAGAGAGGAGGAAGTGATTATACTGCATCTTTGATCGCGGCAGCTATTTCCGCTAATGAGGTACAGATATGGACCGATATTGATGGCATGCATAATAACGATCCTCGTGTTGTGCCCGATACTTTTCCAATACATGCACTATCATATGATGAGGCTGCGGAGCTTGCTTATTTTGGGGCTAAAATTTTGCATCCCAATACTATTTGGCCGGCGCAGAAGGGCAATATCCCTGTAAAATTACTCAATACCATGGCTCCTGAAGCTAAGGGAACCACTATAAGCAGTACAAAAAACCCTGGCTATATAAAAGCCATTGCCGCTAAGGATGGTATCACCGCTATTAAGATCAAGTCGAGCAGAATGCTTTTGGCCTATGGATTTTTGCGGAAGATTTTTGAGATCTTTGAGCAGTACAAAGTCCCAATTGATATGATCACCACTTCCGAGGTGGCTGTTTCACTCACTATCGATAGTGTTGAACATTTGGAGTCCTTGGTTGAGGCATTGAAGAAATACGGCGAGGTTGCTATTGATAGAGATCTTACAATTGTATGTGTGGTTGGTGATCTTATAGCAGAGCAAAAAGGTATTGCTAACAAAGTGTTCGATTGTACGGCTGATCAGCCTATCCGTATGATCTCCTATGGTGGTAGTAGAAATAACATCAGCCTTTTGGTGCCAACTTCAACAAAAAGGGAAGTATTACTAGCCTTAAATAACGGATTGTTTAGCCGTTCTGCGGTTTCTTAAATCCTGCCTAATTTGTGCGCTTCCATGATCAAATGATAGAGTGCCCAACCATATAATAAACAAGTAGCTCGCGGACAAAGTAACTAATATGCTTTTCTGGATTTAAATTTCAGAAAATGGATAGAGTTCTATATATTGGATCGCTTGGCTTGAGTCTATTCTGGTTCGGGCTTTCTTCTTGACTTAATTAGAACGTTGAAATGACGGCCCTTATCATTGCAATATTTGTTGTCGGTTACCTAACCATTACGCTTGAGCATCCACTTAAGCTGGATAAAACTGTACCTGCACTTTTGATGGCTTCTTTAATGTGGGCGGTTTTAGCGGTAGCATTTCATAGCGCCTCAGTACAGATAATCGATACGCACGATCATCTGTTTGACGCAACCGCGGGCTATACTGAAGAGGTGGAGGAAGGTTTTGTTAACACATTATTGCATCATCTTGGTAAGACCGCTGAGATCCTGGTTTTTTTAATTGGGGCCATGACTATTGTTGAGATCATCGACTTGCATCGGGGATT
>JBPCUG010000075.1:0-2665 GCA_051011275.1 Cyclobacteriaceae bacterium
TAAAATTGAAACTTCCACCAATCGGCAGGCTGAATCCGATGAAAACACTCAACCCTACGTATTCCGGGGTTTTCATCGCTGGTTTGATGACGAAGGCTATCCGGCTATCAAACCCCCTTGGGGAACCTTGAATGCAGTTGACCTTAATACCGGGGAGATCAGGTGGAAGGTACCCTTAGGGGAATACGATGAACTGACCAAAAGAGGCATCCCGACTACCGGCACGGAGAATTATGGTGGACCGGTAGTTACCGCTGGAGGGTTGATCTTTATTGGTGCTACGAATGATGCTAAGTTTAGGGTCTTTGATAAGGAAACCGGTGCCCAGCTCTGGCAATACGACCTGCCTTTCGACGGCAATGCCACACCTAGTACATATATGGCAGGAGGTAAGCAATACGTAGTGATCTCTTGCGGAAATGCCAAGATGAAGCCGTTCTATGGAGGAACGTTGGTGGCTTTTAGCTTACCGGATTAACGGTTGAATGTCTAAACCCAATAGGATCACGATGATTAAAAAAATCCCTCTTAAACTGGCAGTAAATGTAATGATCATTTTACTGGTCCTGGTATTGATCTACCATTTACTCATCCTAACCGAAATAATACCCTATGAAGCAGCTTGGGGAGGGCGCTTGCAAACCAGGTCGGATATGATCATTTATGAGACCATCTCAATAGGGGTCAACCTACTAATACTGGCAGTAATTCTGATCAAAGGATCCTATGTAAAAACTAAGATCCCAGGCCGTGTTATCAATATTTTCCTATGGGTATTCACAGCACTTTTTGCTTTGAATACCATTGGAAACCTCTTTTCGCTGAGCCTAGTTGAGGCTATTATTTTTACACCATTGACCTTGTTGGCTTTCCTTTTATGCTACAGAATGGCAATTGACAAAGGGAATTTGGCAAATGCTTGATCAGCTAACTTACATTACAGCGACTCCTTTACAATCGATGACTTTGTAGATCGCGCCATCACTTTTAGTGAAAATATAGAGTTCACCGGAATGATCAATACCAAGTCGTAGATTAACACGCTTATTATTAGTCACGGTTTCTAAATCTGCTTTTTGTCCGTTGATCTCTATACTTAGTTCGTAAATAGGAGCCAGTTGGCCTAGTTGCATGCTATCAACTTCCGTATAAAACAATTTACCCCTAGGAATGTCTCCGAAAATGTATTTGCCTCGAAGCAAGGGGATTTTGGTCCCAACATAAACAAATCCACCCGATATGGCATTCCCTTCGTCATGATCATATTGTGCTACAGGATAGACGTATCCGGAGTCTTCGGCTGGCAGTGGATAGACAAGTTCAGGATTTG
This sequence comes from Cyclobacteriaceae bacterium, assembly GCA_051011275.1. Lineage (GTDB taxonomy): Bacteria > Bacteroidota > Bacteroidia > Cytophagales > Cyclobacteriaceae > JBPCUG01. Next base: position 1,331 of record JBPCUG010000075.1, read on the forward strand.
CCAAGACATCATACAAGAACGTACCTTCCCGGTCCGGCCAACCGTAATTTCCTCCGGCTACTCCAAGGTTCAATTCTTCTACACTGTGTTGACCGATATTGGTGATAAGCATCTTGCCGGATCCCGTTCTGTCCCAGGAAATACGGTGAGGATTACGGAACCCGAAGGCCCAAACCTCTCCAAGAGCATCGGGCTGGTTCACGAACGGATTATCTTCTGGAATGCCGTACTTGCTGTTGTCACTATTATTTCCTGCCGGGTCAATGCGCATCACGCTTCCCCATATCTTCCCCGGGTTATTACATAGATGCGGATATCCGCGTAGAGCCAAGCTTCCGTCACCAACCCCAAAATACAACAAGCCATAGTCAGCATCTCCGGGTTTCGCCAGTGGGTTGAAGGCAAGTTCTTGAAAGCCGTGAGCACCAGAGTACATGTCCGCTCTTAGTAACTCTCGATGTGTACCTGAGTAAATGTCGGCTAGGGGATCATCAGACTTCCATTCTGTAAGCACCCATTGTAGGGTTGTGGGTATGCTATCGGCCAGTGCGAAGTCGGCAGGTGCGGTGCGCTTAGGTTCTGTATGTGTGGTATACAAGAGACCGTTTTTCTCAAACTCAGAATGAAAAGCAAAACTTCCTAAACCAGTACCCCACCCAGGATTATCTATAAAGTTTGGTTGTTCTACGGTCAGGTCTAAAAATACCTTGGTTACTTCGTCTTTAATTTCATAAAGTTTCCCCCTGAGGTCATGAATGAACAGCCGCTCGGTTTGGTTGCTTTCAATTGACAACAGTTTATTGATACGTGCTAAAGGCGGGCCATCGGCACTGGCCGGAACGATGAGCAACTCTTCCAGGGCCAGTGTTAAATCGGACATTGGAATTTTGGCGGATATGGGATTAATCAACCCACCTGGACGGTGGTTTTGTTTTTTCTTTTCTCCCTCAGAAAATTTATGCATAAAGCCAAGGATATGCTCAATCTGCTCTTCCTCCAGCATGGTAAAAGCAGGCATGATCTGCTTGTATTTTTGGAACAATTGAGAAGCCCTTTCATCACCACCTTCGATCATTGAGGGGGCATTACCGATAAACGAGACCAACCACTTCTTGTCCGCTTGGGAAGTAACCCCACTGAGATTAGGCCCAATCTCATTCGTCTCAAAGTTGTGGCATGAGGCGCAATGCTGATTAAACAGCTCAAGTCCGTGTTGTATTGATAGCTCATCAGTAGCGAAAGAAACCTCTTTTGGTAATGTTTCTTCTGATTTAGGCGGTTGGCAACCCATGAGAAAGGAAGTGCAAAAAGCAAAGAGGGTAAGAAGAGCTAAAT
>JBPCUG010000076.1:0-8617 GCA_051011275.1 Cyclobacteriaceae bacterium
CAACTCGGCCTTTCCTATTTGGTGGTCTGCAGGCAATAGTGGTTTTGTGAATGCGACCTCGCCCCAGTTAGATTCCGCATCTAGCGCGGAATGACAAAGTATAGATTTTAACTTTGTAGAAGTAAAAGGTAAAAAGGGCTCCGAAAGTATCGATAAACCATCTGCAATTTGCAAAGCGATATACATGATGGTTTGTACCCGCTCAGGATTTTCTTTAATTACTTTCCAGGGCTCTTCATCGGCCAAATATTTATTCCCCAGGCGGGCCAAATTCATCAATTCGCCAAGTCCTTCCCTAAAACGGTATTTTTCAATAGATTTTGAAAGGAGCTGTGGATATTTTTTAAGCCTTTCAAGGGCATCCTCATCTTCCTGTGTAAAGGCGCCCGGTCGAGGCACGAGGCCATTGTAGTATTTATTGGTTAAAACCACCACCCGGTTTATAAAATTCCCGAATATGGCAACCAGTTCATTGTTATTTCTGGCCTGAAAATCTTTCCAGGTAAAATCGTTGTCTTTGGTTTCAGGTGCATTGGCCGTTAAAGTATAGCGCAAAACATCTTGTTTATCTGGAAAATCTTCTAAATACTCATGTAGCCACACCGCCCAATTTTTAGAAGTTGAAATTTTATCGCCTTCCAGGTTTAAAAATTCATTGGCCGGCACATTCTGGGGTAACACATAACTACCTTCGGCTTTTAACATGCACGGAAAAATAATACAGTGGAAAACAATATTATCTTTTCCAATAAAGTGTAATAAGTGGGTGTCTTTGTCTTTCCAATATGGTTCCCAATCTTTTCCGGTTCGCTCAGCCCATTCTTTTGTTGAAGAAATATAACCAATAGGAGCATCAAACCATACGTATAGTACCTTACCTTCAGCGTCCGGTAAAGGTACAGGTATGCCCCAGTCAAGGTCGCGCGTCATGGCCCTGGGCTTCAATCCCTGGTCCAACCAGGATTTGCATTGACCGTACACATTTGGCTTCCATTCCTTATGTTCCTCTAGTATCCATTGCTTCAACCAGTCCTCGTACTGGTCCATGGGCAAGTACCAATGCTTAGTCTGCTTCTTTATCGGAACCGCCCCGCTAAGCATGGATTTCGGTTTGATCAAATCATCCGGGCTTAAGGATGAACCGCATCTTTCACATTGATCACCATAGGCTGCTTCGTGACCACAATTAGGGCAAGTGCCCTGGATGTAGCGATCGGCGAGGAACTGGTTGTGTTGCTCGTCATAATATTGCTCTGAGGTTTTTTCCATAAATACTCCGGCGTCATACAAGTGCTTAAAAAATTCAGCAGAAGTTTCCCAGTGTATTTTAGCGGAAGTGCGAGAATAAACGTCGAAGCTTATGCCAAACTCTTCAAAAGATTCTTTAATTATCCCGTGGTAGCGATCGACAATTTCTTGTGGGGTTACTCCTTCATTCTTTGCTCTTAGAGTGATGGGTATCCCCAGCTCGTCAGAGCCGCCAACTAGTAGCACATCCTTCCCGGTGGAACGCAAGTATCGCACATAAATATCCGCAGGTACGTATACTCCAGCCAAATGTCCAATATGCACAGGACCGTTGGCATATGGCAATGCTGCGGCTACTGTATATCTTTTAAATTCCTTTGACATTCAATGTTTTGTATTTGGCAAAAAATGGCCTACAGCATCCATCTTGTAGAAAGGCCAAAGTTAAAAGTTATTACTAGAAATAAGCCAATTAACCAGTCCAATTTTGTACTTTTGCGCCCTTATTATGGAACACTTGAGTAAGGTAGGTATCAGAAATGTAGCCATCATCGCCCACGTCGATCATGGAAAGACAACTTTGGTGGACAAGATCATCCACGCTTCTAAAATATTTGAAGAGCACCAAGAGGTTGGAGAATTGATCTTGGATAGCAATGATTTGGAGAGAGAACGAGGTATTACCATACTATCAAAAAACGTATCAGTTCGGTACAATGATGTAAAGATCAATATCATCGATACCCCCGGCCACGCCGATTTTGGAGGTGAAGTAGAACGGGTGCTTAAGATGGCCGATGGTGTACTGCTGTTAGTAGACGCCTTTGAGGGACCCATGCCTCAAACCCGGTTTGTGCTTGGCAAGGCTTTGGACCTTGGCCTAAAACCGGTGGTAGTGGTCAACAAAGTAGACAAGGAAAATTGCCGGCCTGATGAGGTGCACGAACAGGTGTTTGACTTGATGTTCAACCTGGATGCCACTGAGGATCAGCTGGATTTTATTACCCTGTATGGCTCATCAAAGCACGGCTGGATGAGCAAGGATTGGAAAAACCCAACTTCTGACATCGTTCCATTGCTTGATACCATTATTGAAGTAATACCACCCGCACCACAAATTGAAGGACTTCCTCAAATGCAGATCACCTCATTAGACTATTCATCTTTTGTTGGTCGAATTGCTATTGGCAGAGTACATCGCGGGACTTTTAGCGAAGGCGCTACAATTGGCCTGTTTAAAAATGATGGTTCTGTAAAAAAAGTAAAGATAAAGGAATTGTTTGTTTTCGAAGGGCTTGATCGAGCTAGAGTGAAGGAAGTGCATTCCGGAGAGATCTGTGCTATGGTCGGCATTGAAGATTTTGAAATAGGTGATACATTGACTGATCCGGATCAGCCCGAGGTATTACCCAGGATTGCCATTGATGAGCCTACTATGAGCATGCTCTTTACCATTAACAATTCTCCTTTCTTTGGCAAGGAGGGCAAGTTTGTTACTTCACGGCATTTGCGTGATCGATTGCTCAAGGAGACTGAAAAAAACCTGGCGCTAAGGGTAGAGTTAGGAAATAGCGAAGATAAATTTAAGGTATATGGCAGGGGAATTCTCCATTTGTCGGTACTAATTGAGACTATGCGCAGAGAAGGATATGAATTGCAAGTAGGCCAGCCGCAGGTTTTATTCAAGGAGATCGATGGCCAGAGGAATGAGCCCATAGAACATCTTGTTGTAGATGTACCGGAGATCTCCTCAGGTAAAGTTATTGAAATGGTGACACAGCGCAAAGGGGAACTTACGGTAATGGAGCCAAAAGGCGATCTACAACATTTGGAGTTTGATATCCCGGCTCGCGGGCTGATCGGGCTACGTAATCAAATGCTTACTGCGACTGCCGGAGAGGCCATAATGAATCATCGGTTCAAGACTTACCAACCATTCAAAGGGGAAATCGCCGGCCGGATTAACGGATCGTTGATCTCGATGGAAACCGGACCTTGTCGAGCATATGCAATTGACAAGCTTCAAGACCGGGGTATATTTTTTATAGACCCAGGAGAAGAGCTCTATACTGGGCAGGTAATCGGAGAACATTCCCGGGACAACGACTTGGTGGTGAATGTGCAAAAAGGAAAGAAATTGACCAATATGAGAGCCGCGGGATCGGACGATAACGCCAAAATTGCCCCAGCCAAAAAATTCTCTCTGGAGGAATCAATGGAGTACATTCAGAAGGATGAATACTTGGAGATCACGCCAAAAGCTATAAGAATGCGGAAGATCTACTTGGATGAACACGAAAGGAAAAAAGCGAAACAGTAGAAAGCTGCAAGCTACTTTTTACGCATCTCTTCTAACGCATCCCACATCTCCGAAGTAATTTCGTCAAGGTGATTGAACTCCCCAGCGCCTTGGAGCCATTCTCCTCCATCAATAGTAACCACCTCGCCATTTACATATGCAGAATAGTCTGATAAGAGATAGCCAGCTAGGTTAGCTAACTCCTGATGCTCCCCCACCCTCTTTAAAGGAACAAAGTTAGTGGGATCGAACTTCTCTTTCAAATCTCCTGGCAATAGACGGCTCCAGGCTCCTTCGGTTGGAAACGGTCCTGGAGCGATAGCATTAGTACGGATACCATATTTAGCCCATTCAACGGCTAACGATCTGGTCATGGCTAAAACGCCTGCTTTAGCACACGCAGATGGGACTACATAACCCGAACCTGTCCAGGCATAGGTGGTAACTATATTTAGGATGGTTCCACTAATCTTTTTGTCGATCCAGTTTTTTCCGATGGCCAACGTAAAATTACTGGTGCCTTTCAAGACGATGTCGACCACGATCCCAAAGGCTCGGTGTGACAATCGTTCGGTAGGACTTATAAAATTTGCAGCTGCATTATTAAGTAATCCGGAGATATTATCAAACTCTGCTTGGGCGGTTTTAATGACCTGCTCAACTTCGTTATAGTTTCTGATGTCACACGCCACCGGAAGTACTTTGCCACCGGTTTGCTCCTGCAACTCATGTGCTGTTTGCTCTAAAATTTGCATTTTTCGGCTGGTTATAACCAAATTCGCACCTATTTCTAGCAGGTATTTGCCCATAGATTTGCCCAATCCAGTACCTCCACCGATAATAATAATGGTCTTACCCTTCATTGAATCAGGCTTTAACATTCCTTCCTTATGCATAAAATCAATAAAACTTTAGTATTTATACATTGCCCAATGTGGGCAAATTTTATAATAATATGGAAATGACAGGATAATTAAAAATTTATTTTTAACACCTTCGTATTTATTGCTAATTTTGTACTAACAATAGGGCTAAAAGGATTTTTTAATCGTTGTATGAAGTCAATGATGGTGCGAAACAAGTTATTCAGGGTCTGCCTTATTTTGATACTTACCGCTTCATTCTTAGGAGGCTGTGTTTCAAATAAGAAGTTCCATCAGGTCTCCGTGGAAAAAGATAATCTTGAACAGAAGGCTATTTCCTATTCTATTGAATTGGCCAAATCCAAAAATCAAAACACAGAGCTCATCCGCCAACTAAATGAATTAAAGGATCAAAACTTCGCTGTAGCCGGAGAAAATAAGCGACGAGGTCAAGAACTGCAGCAACTCAAGTCATCTAAAGTCGACTTGAATCGCGATTATGATATTTTAAAAGCAAAATATCAAGACATTAATGAGTATTTCCAGATCGTACTTAATGATTGTGATCGTGACAAACTTGCCATTTCACAAAGAGACAAGGAACTAAGAGAGAGAGAAGAAAATCTAAAAAAGCTTGCTGAAGAACAAAAACAAAAGACTTTGGCACTGGCTGAAAGAGAAAGCGCCACATCTATTGTAGAAAAGCATTACCAAAACCAGTCGGAAGCTGCCAAGAAAATATACGAGGAACTCAAAAGATCAATTGCTCCTTATTTCGGAAAGGGAATAGATTTAGCTATTAAAAATGATAAGGTTTTTCTTTCACTTGATGAGACATTGGTTTTTGACCAAGGGAGTTTGAATATCAATGATAGTGGTACCAAAGTGCTTGGAGAATTGGCTATTGCCTTAAATGCACAACCTAATATCGATGTGATCATTCAGGGTAACACCGACCGCATTAAGATCTCAAAAAAAGCGAAATATCTTACCGACAATTGGGACCTTAGTGTACTTCGGGCAACGGCAGTCACACGTGCTCTTACGGAAGCAAAATTAGACCCTACAATCGTTACCGCCGCAGGAAGAGCTTCTTTTAACCCCACCGTGAGCAACAACACTGAGGAAGGACGAGAAAAGAACAAAAGGACCGACATCATTGTGATGCCTAAACTGGACAATAGTAAAAATTTTAGTATAAATTAGAGCGTTAAAACAAGCTCTAATTGTATGAAGCCCCTTCCCTCGATTTGCCTTTACATACTAGTAATCATACTCATCAGTAGCTGCGTCAGCCAAAAAAAATATGATGATCTATGGAGCCAAAAAGCTGCTCTGGAAGTAGCCTCTTCCGAAAAACAGGATAGGATCACCATCATCGAACGAGAGCTTGCGCAGTTACAAAAAGATCTCTCCAAAGTGAAGATGGAACGGTCGAAGGCTGATGATCAACTGCAAGCCACCCAATCCAAACTTGACGGATTAAATCAACAATACGATGACCTGCTTACTAATAGTGATCAGTTAAATAAGGACTTCGTTGAGCAACAACAAAGGATCCGCGAATTGGAAAAGGTGCTGGAAGAAAAGGAGCAAGCGGTTAAAAACCTTAAATCGAAGGTGAGCGCGGCACTGCTCAATTTTAAAGAGAACGACCTGACGGTGGAAGTCAAGAATGGCAAAGTGTATGTTTCCCTAGCAGAACAGCTTTTGTTTGGATCAGGCAGTATCAAAATAGATGAAAAGGGGGTGACGGCTTTACAGCAATTGGCCGGAGTTTTAAAAGAGAATCAGGACATTAATATTGTGGTGGAGGGGCATACGGATAATGTTCCGGTTTCAAAAACCTCTCAGTATATGAAAGACAATTGGGATCTAAGTGTCATGAGAGCCACCTCGATAGTATCCATTCTAACTCAGTCAGGTGTAGACTCTGAGCGCATTACCGCCTCTGGCCGAGGGGAACACGTTCCGATTACTTCAAACGATACAGCTGACGATCGAAAAAAGAACCGACGCACTGAGATCATTCTCACACCTAAGTTGGATGAGCTTTTTCAGATACTGGAGGGCAGTTGATTCGCCATTAACTTAACCGATTTTCTGCTCGAGTAATTTTAGACTTTTTTCTATTTCCATCAACCTATATATAATAAGTATATGGGTCTTCTTGGCGTCTATTCCCACCACACTTTGATCGCTGGCAATCTGTTGCTCAATTTCCCGATAGTCTTGTTCTGGAATAATATGGTCCATAAATATTAGATTGAAAATGTACATTGGTTTTCTTAACAAGAATCACTGTATGTCCTGAATATCGCAACTAATGGGGAGTACTATCCCCCAAAATCTCCGAAATACGGGTTGAAAATCACCTTATATAGGCGATAGGTTTTCAATTGACAATTACATAGCTTACTCATTCTATCATTATCTCTTGTCAGCTACTATTATTACAAACTTACTTCCATATCGTTGGTTGCTAGCCATTGGCCTTCTTTGCCTGACTTACGAGCAGGCTCCAGCAAGTGACAATTACGGGTTATTTGAATTCCAAGATGGAAAAAAACAAGTAGAGATCCCTTTTCATACTTTTAATAACCAAATCATTTTAAGGGTTAAAGTAAATAGAAAGATACCCTTAAATTTTATGCTGGACACTGGTAGTCGCCAGGCCATCCTCTTTGACCTAAAACTAGCCAAAGATCTGGAAATAGATATGGGCAGACAGATTGCTTTCTCTGGGGTAGGGAATGAGCGTATGGTAAGCGCCTTCCGTACCACCGGGGTCACGCTCGGGCTCCCCGGTATTGAAGGCAAGAGAATGGGAATGGTGGTATTGAATCAAGACTACCTTTCCATGAAAGACTATGACATACAAGGAATAATTGGTTATCAGCTATTCTATAGATTTGCTATAAAAATTGATTATGAAAATCGGATCCTGACTATTAGTGATCCTGGTATCTTCAAACCTGATAAAGCAGCTACTGCATTTGATCTTGATGTTGACTCTGCCAAACCGGTATTGCAGGCCAAAGCCGGGTTTGACGAGGAAGTATTTCATTCATGCAATTTGCTAATTGACACCGGAGCAAGTTATTCCATGTCGTTATTTTTAGGTTCATCACCTGCCTTTGACAAAAGAAAGATCAAGGGTGGCATTAGAAGCATTGGCAAGGGATTAGGAGGAACAGTAAATGGCAAAGTACATCAAGTCTTGCTTCAACTGAACCAGATAGGTTACTCCCTCCCTACAATTTGCTTAACACCCCGTAGCTATTCAAAAAGAGGAAAGATCACCGATGGGATCAATGGGGCCATCGGTGGCGAATTCCTAAGCAATTTTGTAGTCACCTTCAACTATTCCAAAGGTAAGCTTTACCTCGAACCCCAGTTTGAGCAGCCTCTAGTAATCCAAGGCGCTTATTAGCCACGACAGCAGGGAAAGAGATCAAATTTTTTACCTTGCCAAATAATCTCTAAATTCAATAAACAACTAACCTAAGTTTATGAAGGCTTATGTTTTTCTTCTAATAGTAGCGCTCTGTTCATTCAGCTGTGATCGCAGTAAAGAAAATGGTAACAACACCGAAGTGTCTAGTGATCCTGATAGTTCGAAAATAAATAATGAAAATTTAGATGTAACACTAGAGAAATATAAGACTATCAGGCTAACCGCTGACCTTAGTAGCTTGACTGAAGGCGAAAAACAGATGATTCCCTTATTGATTGAGGCTGCCAAAATCATGGATAGCTTGTTTTGGTACGAAGCTTACGGAGACCAAGAATCGCTGCTAAAGACTGAAAGTGAGGTTGACATACAGCGCTTCATTGAAATAAACTACGGCCCGTGGGATCGCCTTGATGATGATAAGCCTTTTATTTCAGGGGCGGGACCCAAACCTAAGGGAGCTAATTTCTACCCTGCCGATATGACGGTTGAAGAGTTTGAACAGTCAGACTTAGCCGACAAAAACAGTCTATATACATTTCTTCGACGGGATGCCGCAGGACAACTAGAGACCATCCCTTTCCATCAATATTTTGCCGAACAGGTGAGCCGTGCTGCCGAATTATTGGAAGATGCAGCTGGTCTAGCCGAAGCGCCCGGTTTGAAGAAATACCTCATACTGAGGGCTGAAGCCTTACGCACTGATGAATATAAAGAAAGTGACTTGGCCTGGATGGATATGAAGGACAATAC
>JBPCUG010000077.1:0-5562 GCA_051011275.1 Cyclobacteriaceae bacterium
TATTGGTCCTGAATACGAGCTTACACGTCATAACATTGGATTCCTTACTTTGGACCAGTTAGCCGAAGAGAAATCAGCTGCTTTTGAGATCGATCGGTTGGCCTACAAAAGCCTTATTAAATATAAGGGGAGACAGCTACACTTAATCAAACCAACCACCTACATGAATCTCAGTGGTAAAGCAATAAACTATTGGCTTCAGGAATTGAAAATACCCACCGAACAACTTTTGGTGGTCACCGATGATGTGGCCTTGCCATTTGGCAAATTACGACTGAGAGCCAAAGGTTCCAACGCCGGACATAACGGACTGAAACACATAGAAACTACGTTATTGACTACTCAATACGCTCGCCTAAGATTTGGCATAGGAGACGATTACTCACGAGGCAGGCAAGTTGAATATGTATTAAGCCGTTTCAAATCACGCGAGTTTGAAGACCTACCTTCTTACATTGACAAAGCCATCAATATGGTATTGGGGTTTTGTACTATTGGTATCAATAGAACTATGACCCAATTCAATGACTAGGCACATTTGCCTATCATTGCAAACCGACAATATTGGTAATTTAAAAATATAAGTAAAAATACTTATATTTATGCGTGTTTGTACGGTATGGGGTTTCGCCTAAATTTTTGGCCAGGATTCAGCCTGGTACCAGTAAACTATTCTCCTTTCTAATTATCACTTTCTCGGTTTCGTTTCAGCCACTTTATGCGCAATGGACCGATGTGGCTTCTTCCTTAGGTGTGACAGTAGGCACGGTAAGCAAAGACGGCGGCGTTGCCTGGGCAGACTTCAATAATGATGGCTTTTTAGACCTTTTAGCCAATACCAACAACACCACTCAGGACACCCGGTTGTTCTTTTGGAACTCCGGCACGAGCTCGTTCCAGGATAATACCACTACCCATGCTGCTGCTTTATTGGCTAATCGAACGGAACGCTCAGTTATGGCTGGTGATATAGACAATGACGGTGATATTGACTTCATGCGCAGCAGTTTCGGGTTGATTGAAGTATACCGAAATGACGGAGCCGGCGCTTCTCCGGCCTATAGTTTCACCCTGATTCAAAGTATTGTAGCTGCTTCTTTCACCCCTAACGGCATTAACAATGAAGGCCTGGCCTGGATCGATTTCGATGGAGATGGTGATTTAGACATTTTCGTAGAAAACCACCAATATGGACTTGATATTTTTATTAATAACGGAACCGGCACCTTTACCCATACCACCCCAGATACTAGTAGCCGGGGCTTCCCTACGGGTACTGGTAATGCTGAAGGGGATTATACCGTCACTGCTGATCTTGACAACAACGGTCATGTTGACCTCATCGCTCGGCGTGAAAATACCAGCAGCGCCATTGATGAAGTTGACATCTGGATCAATAACGGTGATGGTACATTTACTCCTAACAATGATGTGAACTTAGAGGGGGACAACAGCAGCAAGGGCGGGGTGGCAGTAGCTGATTTTGATAATGATGGCGATTTTGACTATGCCTGGACCAACAATGGACCGAATCTATCAAGCAATACGGTAGAGATTGTAGAACAAACAGGTCTTAACAGTCTCAGCTTCTCCCTACCCACAGTGACTATAACCTCCGGGGATGATGGGACACTTACCGCTCTTCCAGTCAATCAAAACATCGAAGGAATAGCCATTTCCGACGTAAATAATGACGGCAAGATTGATATTTTTTTGGCGCGCAATACCGGTCCTTCCTACTTATTGATAAACAATACTTCAGGGCAGGGAGATTTTAACTTTATCCATGACAACAGCGGGGTACCAACCACATCCATAAATCCCATTAACGTTAATGCGGACGGAGAAGGGCTGGCCTTTGGAGATTATGACAATGATGGAGATATGGATTTTTATCTCAATATCAACAGTGGTAACAATCAACTTTGGCAAAACAATATTATTGCTTCACCTACCAACTTTGTAAAGGTGGTTCCAAAGATTGACCTGGGTTCAGGACTTACCCGACCCGCCATTGGCGCAACCGTAACTGTTAGTGATGGGTGCGACCTCTTCAGTGGTATCCAGGAGGTGAGTGGTGGTATTGGCCATGGATCACAGAACGACAGCCGCTTACATTTTGGCCTACCCAATGGACCAGGACAATTGTACAAGATAGAGGTGAGTTTTGTTCGGCCTAATGGAGGAAGTAGGACTGTAGTAACTAAGTATGTAACTCCTTCAGCTCTGACAAACCAGACCCTCACTGTCCTGGATACTGATCCAAGCGATGCCAACCGGGAACCCACCGCTGTGGATGACAATGTTAGTACCGACGAAAATACTTTGGTGACGATTGATGTGCAAGCAAACGATTCCGATCCTATGGGAGAAACCTTAACCACCGCTATCCTTACCAGCCCTTCTAATGGCACGGCAGTATTAAACGGGGATGATATCGACTATACACCAGATGTGGGTTTCTTTGGCACCGAAACTTTCACTTAGGCGGTGACCAATACCTCAGGATTATGTGCCCCAGCTACGATCTCCGTAACCATTGATGCTCCCCCACTTACAGGTTATGATTGCCGCAAATCAATTACCGTTGATGCCACTCAGGTAAGTGGAAGTACTAACCTAACTGATTTTCCGATGCTGGTCAGCTTTACTGATGCCGATTTGGCCACCGTGGCCAACGGTGGGATGGTAACCAATGCGAGCGGTTATGACATTGCCTTTACCTTAGCCGATGGTACAACCGTACTCGATCATGAGATAGTAAGTTATACCGCCACCACCGGAGAATATTTGGCTTGGGTAAAATTACCTACTTTGGCTGCTACAACCGACACTCAAATCTGGATGTACTATGGTAATGCTACAGTTATTACCGACCCATCCACTACTGCCACCTGGGATGCCAACTATGAAGCAGTTCTACACCTTCAAGAATCAGGAAACGGCAGCGATAACGAATTTCTGGATGCTACAGCGAATGCTCACCATGGTACAGGGGGAGGTTTGGCTGGTAGCGGAGCTGCAGCCGGTACCCCTAGCCGTACAACCGGTAAGTTTGGATTTGCCCAAGACTTTGACGATTCGGGAACACAGGATATGATCCGCTTGAATACCGTCAGTGATGCGATATGGACAGCTGTAACGGTGCAAGCTTGGATCAATGCCGATAACACAGGTGATGATCGCATTTTTGGAAAATCATGGGGCACGGGCTCAAATAATCAAACCTGGCTGCTACGTAAGAATAGTTCTAGCATTGGTACCCGTATGCGAACGAATACTAATAATAATGGAGGTTTTGATCCCTTTAATTATAGTACTGGCACTTGGTATTTAGCGGTCGCCACCTGGGACGCTAGTGACAATCAACTTAGGGTATATGTGAATGGAGTACAGCAAGGGACAACTACCTTGAATGGGGCCACGATGTACACCACACCATCTACCAACGAACCTACTATAGGCAATACTCTTACCCAAGACCGGGGTTTTGACGGGCAACTCCAAGAGGCCCGGGTTTCCGACATCGCTCGTTCCGCTGAATGGTTGTTAACTGAATACAACAATCAAAATGATCCCGCAACCTTTTATAGCGTAGGCCCGGAAGATTGTTCGTTGGTGCTTCCAATCGAACTACTTTCTTTTGAAGCCAAAGCCAAAACCAACCACGTGTCTTTGAATTGGGCTACAGCATCAGAAATAGATAACGATTTCTTTACTATCGAACGGTCGAGGGATGCCAGAGAGTTTACTCCTTTATTTACAGTACCAGGAGCTGGGACCAGTAGTCAAACATTGTACTATGAAGCCCAAGACAGCCTGCCATTAATAGGTCGTGCATTTTATCGACTCAAACAAACCGATTTTGATGGTAGCTTTGCCTATTCTAAAATCGTGTCTGTATTTTACTCTGGTTCCGGAGCGATAAAGGTATTTCCTAACCCCACTCATGGCGCGGAGCTCACCATAAACTTTGATCGCGAAACATCTGATTTGGGTATTGATATCTATGATATGTCCGGAAGGAAAGTGCTAAGTAGATATTTTAATGAAAAGCCTCAGTCAAGTTTTCAGATAAATACCAGCAACCTCATCGCTGGAGTTTATATGATTCGAGTGATGAGCCTTCTAGGCGTTCACAACCAAAAACTAGTAGTGGAGTAATCACTAACTAACTAAACCACCATCATTGATCTCCTTGTCAGGTTCTAGAAAAGCTAATTCGCCTTCCTGGTTTTCTGCCATCAGTATCATACCCTGGGATTCTATACCCATTATCTTTCTCGGTGCCAGGTTTAACAATACTGTAACCTGTTGATCAATGATCTCTTCGGGGCTATAGTGTTCCGCAATACCGCTCACCACAGTCCGGGTATCCAGGCCTGTGGCTACCTCTAGCTTGAGCAATTTCTTGGATTTGGGCACTCTCTCGGCAGCTTTGATTGTACCGATCCGCACATCCATTTTTATAAAATCATCATAGGTGATGGTTTCCTTGGCTGGCGCCAGATCTGTGTCCGATACGACATCCTTAGTCGCTTCCAACTTATCTATTTGTTTTTGGATCATTGGGTCCTCAATTTTTTCGAATAACAGCTCCGGCTCTGCTAACTGGTGGCCAGTATTCAGAAGGTCAAACTTCCCAGCGCTTTCCCAAAGTGATGATTGGAGGTTGATCATACCACGAAGCTTCTCGCTGGAAAACGGCAAAAACGGACCAGTTAGAATGGTCAAATTAGCCGCCAATTGCAAGCTGATATTCATGATAGTTTGCACCCGTTCGGGATTGGTTTTGATCAGTTTCCACGGCTCATTATCTGCCAAGTACTTATTTCCCCATCGTGCCACCTCCATCATAAGGCTTTGAGCCTCCCTGAACTTATAATGCTCAATAGCATTGGCAATATCCTTAGGTGCTTGACTAACCTGATCAATTAACGTTTCATCAACCGGTTGAAGTTTACCTTTTTCCGGTACAGTCCCCTGGTAATACTTTTTTGTGAGGACCAAAGTACGATTAATGAAATTCCCTAAAATGGCCACCAACTCATTGTTGTTCCTAGCCTGAAAGTCTTTCCAGGTGAAGTCGCTATCCTTGGTTTCCGGGGCAATCGCACATAACGTATAGCGCAGCACGTCCTGCTTATTGGGAAAAGCTTCGAGGTATTCGTGAAGCCAAACAGCCCAATTTCTAGAAGTAGAAACCTTACCTCCCTCCAGGTTTAAAAACTCATTCGCCGGTACATTGTCAGGCAGAATATATGCACCATGGGCCTTAAGTAGCACCGGAAAAATGATACAATGAAATACGATATTGTCTTTCCCAATGAAATGGACCAACTTGGTATCCTGGTCCTTCCAGTAAGGCTCCCAATCTCCTTGATTTTCTTGTGCCCATTCTTTGGTGGCAGATATATAGCCAATAGGAGCATCAAACCATACGTACAGTACCTTGCCTTCAGCGTCCGGTAAAGGTACAGGTATGCCCCAGTCAAGGTCGCGCGTCATAGCCCTAGGTTTCAATCCTTGGTCCAACCAGGATTTGCATTGACCGTACACATT
>JBPCUG010000078.1:0-8972 GCA_051011275.1 Cyclobacteriaceae bacterium
CTGTGATATTCCCCATTGTACATAGCATCTGCTCCAACGGGCCCCATCTGGTAGACACCTCTGGATACAGCTCTTACCACATAATAGTATCTTTTCACCGGCTTATTTACAGTAACAAAAAGATTGATGCGATCATCACGAAAATCCTGATACACTGGATAGGACTTGTCCTTAATCCAGTTAAATTCTGCCACTTCTCCAATGCGGGGATTTTCAATCTCAAATCCTGCAGGCAAGATGTCGCTGATCACAACATTTTCGATAGAGGTGTTGTGGGAGCCTTCGATGGAGAGCTGCACAACAATTAAGTCGTTTTGTTTGAACCTTCTATTGGTAAGAGGAATCCCATCACGAGAAAAAAATCTCTTACGTACCTTCATGTAGCTATCTTCCTCTTTGTAGCTACCATCTTTACTAATACCCTCTGCTTCCCAAAAATAGTAGACCTGGCCGGTACCGCTACTGCTTACCTCAATGTTTTGACCATTAAGCTGCGTAGTGGTAAGGGTTATATCTTTATTATCAAAGTCCGCTATCTTTTTTCCATCTAATGTAATAGTAGCTTGAATATCACTTTGATTAGCTTTTCTGGCAATCTTACCCATGGCTAAAAAGCTAAACGATCTTTCCTGAGTGTTAAGCCAGCGCCGATTTTTCAGATTTTCAGATACATGTTTCGCCATCACCGGGATCTGGATATTTTCAGGATCAACTTCCAACAATGTATTTAATGCGATGGCTTCGTCCCTCACATAGGAATAAAAGCTACCACCAAAAGAGGTGTTGGCCTTCTCACCTTCGAATGATTTTGGCAGTACTTCTTGGTATCGAGTTTGATCACCTATTAACGCATAGGCTCCGGCGAGTAAATATCTGGCTTCCAGACTGAGCTGCCCAGTGCGCGCCCGGTAGTAATTCATGGTTGACTTTTGTGGTTTATTTGCCAGCGCCAAAACATACAGGGAATAAGCCACTTCTTGTGGAGCAATCTTCCTTTTGAGGGTGCCATTATAGTAGTAGTCTACTGTACGCCGGTCTTTTAGCTTCCCTTTCAGATATCCGAGTAATTTGTCCAGAAGAGTGGGGTCAACTTCGAAGCCGGCTTTTTGGGCTTCCACCAAAAAATGAGCTGCGTAGGCAGATGCCCACCAATTTTCAAAACCCTGTCCTGGCCAGTAGGTCATCCCTCCATTATACAACTGCATTAGCATAACCCTATTGATAGCTTGCTGCACATGATAATTAGGATTGTTATTTTGACCAGGTCGGTTTAATAGATCCTTAGCTAGGTCCTGGTAGTAGATCTGTGGAAAGGCCCTGGACACAGTTTGCTCCAGACAACCATACGGATAATACAATAGATAACTGAGGTCGTCGGTGAAGGCTACCAAAGGTGATTTGCTGATCACCAGTTTTTTGTCTACACTTGAGGCGATAAAGCTTTCGGTTTCCATACTTATATTCCCTTTGCTCCCTGCCTTAAGATTTCCGGAGCCGCTTACTTTCAATAAAGGAGATGATGGCCTTATGGTG
This sequence comes from Cyclobacteriaceae bacterium, assembly GCA_051011275.1. Taxonomy (GTDB): domain Bacteria; phylum Bacteroidota; class Bacteroidia; order Cytophagales; family Cyclobacteriaceae; genus JBPCUG01. Next base: position 1,534 of record JBPCUG010000078.1, read on the forward strand.
ATATCAGTTACCTCCGTAAAGCGCTCACCCATCGCGTTCACTTCCACAGATATTTTCGCGGCACCTATTTCAGGTTGGGCTACTACCCTATAGTTAACTACTTGTTCACTCTCCGCAGGAATATTAGTACTTTGTTCAGCTTGCCCAATCAATGTAGCCGGTCCGCTAATTTTAATAGAGGCCTTTGCTGGAGCGTCTTTCTTAGTAGTATTGGAAAGAACCACCGGAACATTAATGGTGTCTTTGGGGCTAAAAAATCGAGGCAGTGCCGTACTGATCACCACTGGGTCTGCCACTTTCATATTGGTATGAGTGGAAGCAAAAGCCTGGTCTTTGTAGCTCACCGCCATGATTCGCAGATCACCTGAAAACTGTGGCACCTCGATATCGTAGGTGGCTTCTCCACGACTGTCGGTAGTCATAATGCCGCTCCACATGGCCACCAGTTTTATCCTTTCATTAGTCAACGGATTCACCCGCTTTTCTAAGTTCATTCCATCACCTCCAGGGGTACTGGTCTGCAAGGATATTTCCGGGAATAAGTAAGGATAGACATCGTAGGTATTTACTTCCAATGCCTTTTTGCTATAAAAGAAGTTATGCGGATCTGGGGTTTGATAGTTTGTGAGTTGTAAGATCCCCTCATCAACTACCGCCAAAGTAACTGAAGTATTTGGCTCTGTTTTGACTTTGATAGTTTGCTTGGTCTTAGACCGTGATGCAGTTGGGGCTTCCAACTCTATTGGCAGTTTATTTTTCGGGTTCTCAACCATCACCGGGACAAACCCATGAGCTACAGTTAAGGGAAGATCAGTAACCTGATGTGGACGGAGCAAGGTTGCAGTTAGATAAACATTCGGTACTTGATCCGCTTGGATAGGAAGTTCCAGACTTGCGGATCTTTTATCGGTATCCAGGTAAAAGTGATCTAAGACCTTGTCACTCTCCACTGTCACCAGCAATCTACCTGAGAAGGGAGTTTTAAAAATTACCTTTGCCTGGTCACCCACAGTATATTGCTTTTTATCTAATTCAATATCGATACGGCCTTCGTTGTTTACCTGGAAGGAGCTATAGCTGGTGCTGCCCCAACCGTAGGCATAGAATGTTTGGGACACGTAAGTATTTACGCCTGGAGCGCTAACTTTTATTTCGTACCTGCCGGAAAGCTCAGGAGTGAAAGCAATTGTCTGCTTGCCATTGGCCAGAGCAATCATTTTATTCATGAGCACTTTCTCTTGCTTCTCAGAACGATAGCGAAAGTAACTACCGGACTTTGACAATACCGTCTTAAACTCGTGTTTGATGATCTTTACCTGGGCTTCTGCTCCTGTCAAAGTTTTTCCGGACCGGTCTACTGCTATGATGGGCAGTTCCATTCTTTGGCCGACCTTGTTGTAATAGCCTGGTTGATTTATACCGTAAAAAATCTCCTGTGTAAAGACATCTGCTGTATGTCTACGATTGACCGGTCTTCCCGTCTCATCGAAGACGGTAACAAAAAAATCAGCTTGCAGTATACCCATATTCTGATAGCTTTCAGCTAAAAGGAACCGTTCCGATGCTTGCCCTTGTCCATCAGTCTCACCATCACGCATCACTTTGCTAATGGACTGGTTGGTTCCTTCAATACTATAGTTGTAATCCGGGTTTTGATCGGAGCTGAAATATCTTTTTCTTAAAGACAGTTCCACTTCATAGTTGCGATTGGCTGCGGGCGGACCGAAGAAGTTGGTGGCTGTCACTTCCAACTCAGCTGTTTCCCCGACCTTATAATCCTCCTGATCGGATTTTACCGCCACCTTGATCCGATCCGGGACAAATTCCTCCACCGCAATCGATTTGGTATTCATTAAGACATCATTGGAAGTATAAACTTGGGCTAAGTAGGTGCCAGTAAGCGCTGCGGGAGGTAAATCAATGCTAACTTCAAACGATCCTTGACTATCTAGGGTTTTTTTAACGCTTCTAAACTCACGCCCGTTAGGAGCGACTAACGTAAGCTTCACCGGGATCTTTCCTGGCTGTTCCCATTGGTGGTTCCTTACGATAGCTGAAAGATTTATCGTTTCACCTGGACGGTAGATATCCCTGTCACCATGGATGAATGCATTATAGCCGGCCAAATTGTTTCGTTGGCCACCAACCTCAAATCGCGAATCACTGATCTTAGTTTTACTAAAGGGCAAGTAGTTAAAATCATCCTGGTAGCCGGCCACAACCAATTCAGGTCTGAAGCCTGGTGCAACTAGATTGGTAAAGTCATAAACAGCTACGCCATTTGCATCAGTCTGAATATCGGTTAGTATCTGGTTATTTTTACCAATTAGGGATACCGCTAGGTTAGGTAAAGGCTGGGCCGTCTTTATGGAATTGGCGAAGATAGTAAGGCTATTCTTTCCCTCTTTGGCTATTAAGCCAATATCGGAGATAGCCACTAATTTATGAGCCCGGCGATATGACTCGTCTTTGGAGGAAACTTCTATAATATATAGCCCATTATAATTTCCGATCTTATCTTCAAAATCCAAATGCAGCAAACGGCTGCTTCCTTTGCGCGGCAGATCTCGGGTAAGCAGCTCTTCTTGCCACACTACATCCCCTAGAGTACTTACATTATAGTAATTGTAGTCATAATAATAATCGTCGTAATCGTAGTTATAGTAATAGTCACCACTATTTATGAAAGACAATATATTGTTTTGATAAACTTTGGTTATGGTCACTAAGACTTCAGCCACATTTATGATGCTGGCTTCAATATTTCTATTGCCTTTGCCGGAGAGATAGACCGCCTTGTTATCGACAAAACGAATACTTGGATCAAGCTGTCCAAAGGATAATTGCTGGCTGCTCTCGAACTTAAGCTCTCCGCCCAACTGACCCTTCAGTCCTTTTTTGACTACCAGCTCGTAAGTTTTGGTTACATCGAAGTCTTCACTAGTTATTGTAAATCTTTGGGCTTCTATTTCAATCTGATAGTCGACCTCTGGGGTAAGCGTAAGAAATTTCTTAAGGTCATTCTTAGCTACAGGCTGCGAGGTATTCACTTCAATCATTCCCTGCACCCCGTCATGATCAGAGGTGATTTCACCGATGTTCAGTTTAAAGGGAGAGCCTATCTGCAACGCCTCAGATTGATATTCAGCCATAGCAAGACTCCCACCCATCGGCTTTAGTCCGGCCTTGAGCAAAACATTGGCCGACCATTCTTTATCCTCAGCTTTAAAGTCGGGGAGAAAAAAAGATACTTCCGGGCTAATATTTTCTTCGACCAGTTCCAGGGATTGCGTTTGACCTTCTATTTCAACCGACAAGACATCCCTGAGTTCTTTCGGGTTTATTTCATAATTAAAACTTGCATTCAGGTAAAGGCGGGCCTGGGAACTACTAGCATCTTCCGCGGCCCAGTAGGCATTGAGATTCTCGAGTACTAAATAGGGTGTATGGAAGTTAAAATCTTTTTCCTTCCCTAGTTTTAGCTGGGGCATTTCCTTTGACAGCTCTTTGGTCATCGTAGCTTGATAAGCAGTCGCCGGGCTTAGTTGTTTAAGCGGGGAGAAGACCAGTTCATTTGTTGCACGCCAGGAAAAACGTCCAAGAATAGCTGGCTGGAAAGTAAAATATGCTGTAGTATCCCAGTAGTTTAGCAGCGTATCGGATACCAATTCTTGATCAAAGATGAAAACCAGGTTACCATTTAGGGGTACTTCGTCTTCAAAATTCTTCTCAACGACGTTGATAGTATTTTTTTTGGAGCAGGCATTGATGAGTGTTCCAGTGACAAAAAGTAAAAAAATAAGCTTTCTCATTCGATCAAGGGGATATGAAGATAAAAAAGATACTCCTGGTAGAGGATCTCCCAGCGCTAATAAGTTAAAAAAGAAATCTGTTTTTTCTGCTTTGGGGCAAAAAAATACCGGCTTTGAAGTAAGAATAATCTACTACCCTACAATTTCGCACTTAATCATTTAAAATGTGTTAATTAATTACATGTTGATTGGTCCTTAGTAAACTATTCGCAACCCTAAAAGCCTCGTTAAGAGGATGAAACAGACCGATTTTAATTTAAATATTACTTAGGTGAGTTAAACCATATGTACTGGTTGCCTACCTTGTCGCATTGCCGTAACATTGTATCAGTAGAATCTTTTTCATAGTTTGTAGTTTTAAGGGTGTTAAACAGGTGAATCCTCATGGAGTCAAATTCATGAGGGTTTTCTGTTTTTAGACGGTTTCTGTTTCCGGTACTAGTATGGAAATGGCCTCGGGAATCATACTAATGGTAAAGGAGTTTGCATTTCGGATCAACTCCCCGTCGGCCTCCAAATAAAAAGGTTTCTCCGCCGCTACAGTTAAAATTGAGGCTTCGTATGAATCCACTTTAGGATGAGAGAGTATTTTCCCATTGAAAAGTTTAGCAAGATTAGCCAGGATATTCCAAAGAGCTATGGGATGAACTACTGTGCATTGCAATTTGTGACCGTTAGCTTGGGCCTGTGGCACCAACCTTATCCCACCACCGCAGTATTGACCTAACCCGATATTGAGTGTTAGCAGCCGACCATTAAATTTAAGACCGTTCCCATTCGATACCTGATATTGCTCCTCCCGATATTTAAGAAGACTCACTGCTGTAGTTACAAGATAGCCAAGTGATCCTAGATTCAAACGGTGACCCCAGGAGCTATATTGCCGCACTACAAAAGGAGTAAGTCCCAAGCCCACCATGTTAACAAAGCAGCGCCGCATATTTCCAGATTGGATCACTCCAATGTTTTGCCGTATCGTACAGCCTTGCTTAATCACCTTAACTGAAGCATGCAATTCACTACTGATCCCGTGGCTTTTGATCCAATCATTTCCGGTACCTACGGGAATGATACCTACAATAAACTCCTTGGATGCTACAACATCTTGAGAGAAGATAGCATTGATCAATTGATGTAAAGTGCCATCGCCTCCTACGGAAACAAATCTGCGTAAGCCGTTAGCAATTAGTTCCGGAACCAGTTCGGCAATTTCATGTGGCTCTCTCGAAATTCTAAAATCATAAACTATCTCTTGGCGTTCTAGTTCCTTTTTTATACTGGTCCACCTCTTTTTTGCCCGGCCGCAACCAGCGCTAGGATTTACAATTATGTACCATGGTTGGTCGATATATGACAATCTATTAAGATAAAGACGATAGAGGGATCAAGAAAGCAATTTTCCTGGAAAAGAACCAATCGATCATCAACTACTGCTGTTTACCTTTTACTTTCCCGATTTACTAACAACTAACGTCAACCAGACAAATTCTTCTTTTCAGATTTATCACTTACAACACCAACAAAATGAAAAAAGCACTAATAGTAATGATAGCTTTTGGCTGGGGCATAAGCTATTCCTTCACTCAAGATACCAGTGTTGTAAACCAACGTGGCAATAATAATATTACCACAGTTGATCAAATTAGGGTAAACAATGATGGTTCTATCATTCAACCCGGAAAACGACTACCGCGCTGAGCAATTGCAAGACGGTACCAACTATTTTGCACAAACCATACATACTGGAGATGACAACTGGGCCAGTCAGCAACAATTTAATAATGGCCAAAACAATGTGATTTTTCAAGGTGATAATAGCAACGTGGCTGATGCAGTTCAGAATTAGTTTATAAACTAATTCTGAATAATTAGACCTAATCGATCCCGGTAGCGAATTATTTCAGGTGCTGAAGACCTCTGAGGAAGTTGCGCACCTTGCTACCGCTTATACATTCAACCAAACCAGCTATACATGGTTGGTAGCGAACTACGAATTTCAGGTTTTTTTTGAATGATATATTTGAAACATTGGTATTAAACTGAGGAAAAAGATTAAAGCGAACCTTTTGGGTTACCCCGAAAGGTTATGCTCATTAAGAGAGCACCAGTTCAATAATATTACAGCTATGGAAAAGAAACTGTTGCAGCAGGATGTGCGTTCAGCAAGACATGGTAAAGACACAGGCGTAGTCAATCGAGCGTTGCTGTTAATGCTGGAGATAACCGAAGGGAGAATTGGTTACGTGAGTGAATCGGTGCAACCTCTATTCGGCTATTGCCAATCACGGATCATCAATCAAAGCATAGGGTTTATTAAACCCCTGGTTTATCCCAGAGACTGCGCCCTTCTTCGCCAAATCTACAACCGACTAATCGCCGAAGATCAAGATAGTAATTTACCCCTGAGCTGGTCTCAGGAGTTTAGGGTTAAGCATGCTCAAGGACATTGGCTTTGGGTTCAAGGGGATTTTATTACCGGGACCAGACGCGGATTGACATTAGAAGAGCTTTATATCCACCTCAGAGATGTATCGCAGCGTAAAAATCAAGAAACATGGTTGTCGGGGGAGGTGTTGGAGAAAAACAGTTCCCCTCAAGACGACCATATCACCCATATCTATCGAAGGTTGAGTTCCTTTTGCCATGGCAGGACCGATTTAAATATCTCTCCTCGTGAATCAGAAGTATTGCAACTAATTGGTCAAGGCTTGTCGACCAAACAAATAGCCGCTGAATTATATATCAGCATACATACAGCGGTTTCACACCGCAAGAATTTGATTGAAAAGTTTAAGGTTAAAAACACTGCAGAGCTAGTGAAAGAAGCCACTAAATACATATGGCTAGAGTAAATCAAAATCGCTATAAATGGGGATTGAAAGCAGTCAGTTTTACCACTATGTTTGTATCCTGTCAAGAAAAAATGGTATTTAAAAATCTCACCAGCTAAGGAAAGGAGGAAACCTTATGACCTAACCTGCCAAACCGCAACAACTCAATTTCTTTTAAATCTTTACTTAATTAAAACTATTAAAAATGAAAAAAGCACTAATAGTAATGGTAGCTCTTTGCCTGGCAATAAGCTACTCCTTTGCCCAAAACACAAGTACGGTTGTACAAGATGGGGACAACAACAATGCCGATGTAGATCAAATAGGCGTAGGCAACGAAGCCATTGTAGACCAATCCGGGAATGATAATATGGCTACCCAGTTGCAGGATGCCGATAATAACTTTGCAGGAACTAATCAGTCCGGTGATGGCAATGAAGCTTTGCAAGAGCAAATCGACGACAGCAACGAAGCGCACATTGATCAGTCCGGAGATAATAACCATGCAGAGCAGCTTCAGGATGATAATTTTCACTTCGCTTTGATCGACCAATCCGGAGATGGCAATTGGGCTTCTCAGGTACAAATAGGTGATACAAATTTAGCGGATATCGATCAATCAGGTAATGACAATAGAGCCACCCAGTTGCAAGACGGCATCGTAAATGAGGCTTTTATTGATCAATCAGGTGATATGAATGAGGCCCATCAAGAGCAAATTGGCGACGATAATGTTGCACTTATCATTCAATCAGGGAGCGGCAATCAGGCCTGGCAGACACAAATCGGCGAGGGT
>JBPCUG010000079.1:0-2965 GCA_051011275.1 Cyclobacteriaceae bacterium
CCATAGGCCTCTCCATCAAATTTTTCACCTTCGATGGCAGCCAACATTTTATCAAACGAATGTACTGTAATGTCCGCAGACAACTTACCACTACCAATAATATACTCTCCCGTCGGATTTACATCACAGCCGTGCGGTGATTTAGGTGTCGGCAAGAAGTATATAGATCCGGGCACCTTTGTTGGATCTACCGTAACTACTTCATTTATCATGGTAGAAGTTCCCGTATGGCTTTCCTCGTCATATACATTATGTGCATAGTCCGCTGGCATTTTAGTCCCGCCACCATTTTTTACATATTCTTCAATTTTCTTCCAGTTAATGGCAGCTATAAAATCCTTGTCATTTTGTGAAGCCATAACTTCCAATAATGAACTGGCCTCTTCTGTGTTATACGTTGAAAAAAAGAACCATCCATGAGATTTGCCCCGGCCGGGATGTGACAGGTCATAGTTGAAACCTGGCATCAATACCTGGAATTCCATATTTAATCTGCCGTTGTCAGGCGCCACACTAATAAATGATAAGGCACCTTTGAAATTTCCCTCGTATTCATTGATCGGCATATCGCGCTGAGGTACAGGTACTGAAAACCTGGTACCGGCCACAACGTATTCCGTGTTTTCCGTAATGAATGCCGAACTGTGGTTACCGGCACTATTAGGGATCTCCATAATTTCCTCGGTTTCAAAAGTGCTTAGGCTTACCCTGGCAATCCTCGGCGTGTTATTACCATTCACAAAGATCCATCTGCCATCGAGCTCACCATTCGTTTGAGAAATATCCGGGTGGTGAAGGTCATCCCAAGGAACAAATCCGAATGACGTGTTCAACATCGGTTTAGTCTCTTCTGAATAGCCATATCCAGAGGTTGGAAATTGTGAGAATACAGGAATTTCCTTGAACATACGTCCTGAAGGAAGCCCGTAGACAGTTAGGTTACCACTATAACCCCCTGAAAGGAAAGCATAGTATTCATCTTGTTCGCCAGGAGCAACAAATACCTTTTCTGCTGCACTGGATGACAATGCCCCATTCGAGCTTTTACTGGCATCGTTACAACCGGAGATGGTCAATGCCAGAGCTAAAATGGCAAGCGTTGAGTATCTGATTTTTTTCATTGTCTTTGGTTTTAAATATTTTGATTGAGTTGAATTATTCTTCTGCCGGTGGTAATATTACTTTGTCAACAACGTGTACAATGCCGTTGCCTGCTTTTACACTGCCTATAATCTTAGCCCCACCTACATATACCTCACCATCTTTAACCTCAACCGCTACATTCTGGTCGTTGGCCTGGCCCAGTTTTTTGAACTTCATTATTAGCTCCTTGCTATAATTACCTGGTGTTACATGATACTTTAGTATATTGGCTAAAGCGTCTTTGTTTTCAGGTTTTAAAAGATCATCCACGGTCCCTGCAGGTAATGCATCAAATGCCTCATTGGTTGGTGCAAACACCATTAAGGGTCCTGCGTTTACCAGTGCATTCTCAAGATCGGCTGCTTGCACTGCCGCTACCAGTGTTGTGTGGTCTGGAGAGCCTATGGCAATATTCAAAACGTTGGGAGTAGACCCGTCATCTTCAATAAAGGCCTGGCCTTTTTCTTTTGCTTCCGAAGTTGTTAGAGAGGAAGAAGTGTCCGTAGTTTCTGTTTTGGCTTCATTCTTACAGCCGACGAAAAATATCAGCAAGAAAAATGTTCCCAAAAATAATCCTAATTTGGCTGTTGTTTTCATATACTTATTTATTCAAGGGTCCTAAAATATTCCAGGATCTGCCGTGCTTGTTCTTCGGTCAATCCCTGGTTGGCCATAGGGGCCATGTTATATTCTACTAAAAGATCTTTGGCAATTGGATCACTTTTGACCATCTCCTCTGGGTTCAGTATCATGTTCATGATCCATTCTGGTGACCTACGGGTCATGATCCCTTTGGGAGCCGGGCCGATGAACTTTTGATCGGCTTTATGGCAAGCGGTGCACAATTGTTCATACACAGCTTTGCCTTCAGCTACCATAGCATCATCAATTGGGCCTAAGGTGACTTCAGTAATTGGGCCGATACCTTTATTATCCATAGGGTCGTCAGAGGCTGCGGCCGGAGTTTCTTGTACAGCGAGATCCTCGACCATCGATTCTGGTGCAGGCTCCGAATTAGAGTCTGTTTTGCCACCGCAAGCCATTAAGATCAGGCCGCTAAAAAAGAGTAATAAATAGCTGACTTTCATTTCTTTAGGGGTTTAATTCGGGTTAAAAATAGTGGCTCTACAAACTATTAAAAATGACAATTATTAGCTGGCCCTATGACTTACATCATCAAAATGGTCCCATCTGAGATTTGGGCAAAAAGAAAGGTCCTACCTGAAGCCAAATAGGACCTGAATAAATAGGGTCGATAAGTATCAACCCTTCCCCTTTAACATTCGATGCCAATAAAACCAAGGCAAGAAGTACTTCTTCAATAACCACATGCTCCATCGAGGTTTTGAAGTGTCAATTGGTAAGGATGGAGTAGCTTTGTTGTCGTAGTCGAACTCTGCCAGTAACATCTTCCCATACCCAGTGACCATCGGACAAGAACCGTAGCCGTGGTATTGAGGTTGTCCTTCCAGATTTTTCCGCTGCATCGTCCGCATTAGATTCTGTACCAGGATAGGTGCCTGTTTGCGAACTGCAGCACCGGTCTTGGCGTTGGGCGTGCTAGTAACATCTCCTAATCCATAAACATTTGAGAACCGTCGGTGTTGCAATGTGTATTGATCAACATCCACCCAACCGTAAGGATCATCTTCTTTTGCAAGCGGACTTTGCTTGATGAAATCCGGGGCACTTTGTGGTGGAGCTAGATGGAGGAGGTTATATGGTATCACTAAATGGTTGTCTCCTTCTATTCTCATACCCGCACTAAGATCCACATCTTCTTGAGTCAGCTTTCTGCCATCCAAATTCGTGACCTCATAAA
>JBPCUG010000080.1:0-3112 GCA_051011275.1 Cyclobacteriaceae bacterium
AGACACTTTCTCGGGTCTATTGGATGACGGGAGAGGAAAAATACCTGGAATGGGCCGTTCGCTTAGGTGACTATTACTTATTGGGAGATCATCATCCTATCCGGGATAGTGAACAACTTCGACTTCGAGATCATGGTTGCGAGATCGTATCAGGCCTATGCGAACTATATCTGATGGTAGCTCATGCGCATAAGGAAAAGCAGGATGTATACAAGGCCCCTATCCACCAAATGCTGGATCGGATATTGGAGGTGGGGGTCAATAAGTATGGCCTGATGTACAATGTAGTCAACCCGCAAAATGGAGAGGTTATCAATGAAGGCATTGCCGATAATTTTGGATACAACTACAATGGTTTTTATAGTGCATATCTGGTAGACCAGGAGGAAAAATACCTGGAAGCCATTCACATTGCATTGAGTAACCTGGGTTTCTATAAAAGTTTTGACTGGGAAAACGGTAGCGCCGATGGTTACGCTGATGCGATAGAAGGGGCTTTAAACCTATATAACCGCATGCCCGATAGCACCACTGCAGATTGGTTGGATAGTGAGATCCGGATCATGTGGTCGATGCAGGATTCGAGCCACCGAGAAAATACCGAACAATGGAGAGGATCAGGGATCATAGAAGGCTGGCATGGTGATGGTAATTTTGCCCGCACCAGTTTGATGTATTGTTTTTGGAAAACGCAAGGGACTTATTTGAAACCCTGGAGACCAGATCTAAAATGGGGTTCTGTTGCTCGAGATGAAGGAATTCTGTTAGTTATTGAGGCGGAAAAAGACTGGGCCGGCAAATTGTATTTCGATCAGCCAAGGCACAAGTCTTACCTTAACCTGCCAATTGATTATCCGAGGATCAATCAGTTCCCCGAGTGGTTTGTAGTTGAGCCGGAGGAAAGTTATACCATTGAATATGTCGATGTGGGAACCACTCGAGCCTATCAAGGAAATGAGTTAATTGAGGGTATTGATTTGGAGTTAGAGAAGGGGGAGAGATTGGTATTGAGAGTTTTTTCCGGAAATGATTGATCTTGATCATTTTGCATCAAACGATTTACACAACTCACAACTATTCGGCTTGGGATTCCTACCCCTAAAGCTTACGGGGATGCCCGGCATGACCTATAAAACTAGTAAGACCCGTCATTCCGACCCTGAATTTTTTTTAAACCTACTTCCTAGGCTCCCGCCTAGCCATCGTTCCTCGGCCTTCCGGGATAACGTTACGCTTTGTAAGGCTTCAATTCCTCAAAACTAACCCGGATTCACAAGTTGGGTTTTGGGGGTGAGTGAGAGTGTGCTTACGAGTGTACGAATAGAAAGAGCGCATTGGCGGGTTATTCCACACCATATCCTTCTTTCCAAGTGTCCTCCATTCTTGGGTATTGGCGACGGCATTCCAGGTATTGGTTCATCATCTGGCGCATCCTGGGGCTCAAAGTATCCAGGTAATCGGGGGTCAACAGCTCTCCATCGAGCAGATAAAAATGCCAGGTAGGCGGCTTTCTGGCACTGTGGTATCCCATGTGCAGGGTTCTTCTCGGTACTTTGGAATCATCAGAAAATCCCCGGTGGATCAGGTTATTGTTGTAAAAAACCGCTTGTCCGGCTTTGAGGCTGACCCTCATTGCTCCAGGCATTTCGGCGTTCAGAGGGGCATAATGTTTCGTTCCGGCAAAAATGGCATTTTCCGCCTGGTTGTTGGTCCTATTATGGCTTCCAGGAACAATCTCGAGGGCATCTTCCTGCACCAGTGGCAGATTGATCTGGACACTGTTGTGGAAGCGGTCGGCTGAGAACAGCCAGTCGGCTATTTCATCCTCCGGTATTTGGATTACATCCCGGTGCCAGCCCAATTTGTAGGACACTCCAGGGTTAAAGGCCAGGATAGAAGCGTTGTTCACAATCAAATCAGGGCCGATTAGCTCTTCGGCTATGCTTAGCACTTTAGCGTGATGAAAAGCGTGATGAATTGGCTCGGTGCCCGGCTTGGTCAGAAGGTGGAAATAGTATTGGCGATTCTCTTTGCCAAAATCACTTATCTCGTCCCCCAAATGCTGCAGAGAAGCGGTGTGAGTAGTCGTATCTGATGATCTCTTACTTTCACTCAACATGCCATCCATGATCGTCCTGAAATCCCTGATCTCTGATTCAGTGAGAACTTGCACAATTACGTATCCATCTTTTTCAAATTGTTCTCTTAACGCGCTCACTGTACTTCTGTTTTTTTACCCGATTTCGCTGATTCCAGCCCGGCTTCCAACACCGCTAGTATTTTTACCCCGTCTTCAAAATTAGGCTGGATTTTTTCTTTTTTATCCAATGCTATTAGAAAATCCGCCATAGCATGCACGAAGCTATGCTCGTAGCCAACGATATGGCCGGGCGGCCACCAATTAGAAATATACGGGTGTGATGATTCCGTAACCATAATGGTCCTAAATCCCTGGGCGTTATCCGGGTCCTCGTTTGAGAAATATTGTAACTCGTTCATACGTTCCAGGTCGAAGACCAGGCTGCCCTTGCTTCCATATATCTGAAAGGTATTGGCATTTTTCCTCCCTGTGGCAAACCGCGTTGCTTCAAAAGAGCCAATAGCCCCGTTTTTAAATTCTACCATCATGAGGGCGGCATCTTCCACGGTGACTTCCCCTTTTTGAGCGCTAGTACCCGTACCTGATGTGAAGGCCGCAGCGCCTTCACCGGGAAGAGGCCTCTCTTTTATAAAGTTGGTAGTAAGGCATGACACTGTTTTTATATCACCAACCAGGAAAAGGGCTAGGTCTACGCTATGGGAATTTAAGTCCCACTGAGGTCCCGCATGAGCGGTTTCCCTTTTCAATTGCCAGGTCAATGGGAAATTAGGATCCACGATCCAATCCTGCTGGTATGCTCCTCGCCAATGGAAGATCTTTCCAATGTGGCCTTCATCGATCATTTGTTTAGCCAGCATGATGCCTGGTACCCGCCGGTAGTTATGATTCAAATAGTGCAAGACACCGTTATCTTCAGCGACCTGAAGCATTTCCTCGGCCTGTTTCCGGCTAAAGGCCATCGGTTTCTCACAAAATATGTGCTTTCCGTTTTTGGCTGCCGCTATGGCAACG
>JBPCUG010000081.1:0-3414 GCA_051011275.1 Cyclobacteriaceae bacterium
CTACCGGAAAGGAAACATACCCCTGATAATTAATAGCCTGTATTTTGTTCCCAAGTTCAGTATACAAAGCCTGATCTAACTCCACATCGTTGAATACATATGGAAGGCCCACCGAGTCAAGTTTTGCCCTAAAATCGATACAGTGATCACAGGTGTTACTTCCATAAATTAAAATTTTGGCATTTTGTTGAGAAACTGCTTGGCTAGTCACTTCTGGCTGACTAGCTCGTTCTTTTGTCTCGCTCTTTGTGTTGCATGATACCATCGTTGCACAAATAGTAAAACAGCAAGCAATCAGTATCTTTAAGGATAATTTCATATTTACGTCTATTTATAAGTCAATCATTTGCGAAGAAGAAAAAGCTACCTGACCTTTATCAACCATTAATTCCATCTGGTTGAAGTCTTCATTCGGAAAGAAGATTTCAGTCATGACAGTTTCTCCACTATCAGCAAAAAGTTCTACGCTAGCGGCATCAATCAGAAGCTGTATGGTAATCGTCTTACCTTCTGACAATCTGGGTGCATAGTGGATCCCAGAAAATTCCGGTGAGAAGTCTACCTTACCGGATGCTTGACGGTCGACATAAAATTGATTGCTCTCCGACTGGTAGCCAATTGCTAATTTTTCACCCAGCGCATTTGAAAGCTGCAAATGAAAATCTGAGGCTTCATCTTCCAGAGAAGCTTCTAAAGAAACCTCAGCTGTACCATTTTCAAATGATGCCGGCGTCTGCAGATCCAATGCGTTCCAGTCTTTCGAACCTCTTAGAGCTTCAAGCTCAGATACAGGCGATGAAACCACTCTGAGACCCTGGTCGGTAGATTTTAAACTAAGCGACCTTGGCACTGTCATGGCGCTGCGCCAGCTTTTTGTAGGCACTATCTGTGCATATTGCCAGTTGCTCATCCATCCCAAGAATAATGTTCTGCCATCTTTCTCAGGAATATCAGACCAGGTGACTCCGGCATAATTATCTCTCCCATAATCTATCCAAAGCACTTGATCTGAGGGATTACTATTCTTAAACGTCTCGCCATCAAAGTCGCCAATAAAATACATGGTGCCCGATCCTCCATTGGGTGAACCATCACCTAAACTCACTATCATGATCCATTTGGTTTCGTTTGTGCCCACGATTTGTAAAGGAAATAAGTCAGGACATTCCCAAACACCACCATGGCTTCCCTGATCTTTCCCAAAGCTGCTGGCTAAAGTCCAGGCTTTCAGATCCGGCGAATTATATATTCGTACGTGATCGCCCACGGCAAAGATCATAACCCATTGCTGAGAGCCTTCATGCCAAGACACCTTTGGATCCCTGAAGTCTTTAAGTCCAGGGTTAGGAATAACCGGATTACCATCATATTTGGCCCAAGTCCGGCCCTTGTCCAAGCTATAGGCAATTCCTTGGGTTTGATAGTCAATTCTTCCGGCTGCAGAACCTTCTGCCTGATGATATGTATAGATAGCGATCATCGGAGGCTGATCAGCGGCTCCAAATCCTGATGTATTGTTCCAGTCTACTACGGCGCTTCCGGAAAAAATATACCCTAAACTATCAGGATATAAGGCAATCGGCAAATGCTCCCAAGTGACTAGATCAGTGCTGATAGCATGGCCCCAATGCATGGGACCCCACACCGTGCTGTCGGGATAATGTTGATAAAATAAATGATACTCCCCGTCATAATATACCATTCCATTAGGATCGTTCATCCACATATGAGGTGGTGTGAAGTGAAAGTTAGACCGATGTTGTTCTCTTTCAACGGTGGCTTGCACCGTATCTTCCTCTATTTCCTGAGTTTTGGGTTGGCAGGCACAGGTAATAAAGCATACCAAGCCCGCTAAAATTTTTGAATATGAAGCGTTCATAGTTTTCATGTTGGTCAAGATAAGAATAAAAAGAAAACCAATGCAACTGTCTGGAGATAGCCTTAGTTTAATATTTCCTTGTCCCCTTTGATAGTTAATTCTTCTGCGTTCATCAATGTGGCAGCGTTAGCGTATATCTTAGGGAGCTCATATTTGAAGTAAAATTTCATAGTGTGGACCTTGCTTTCGTAAAAATCGATCTTAAGCTGATCGTCCGTATTCTTAAGCAAATGCTGTTGCGCAACAAGGCCTTGCTTTAACCACTGCCAGGCAATTACCAGGTTACTGGCTAACTCCATAAAGATGTTTGCATCAGCCAAAAACCGCTCAATTTCACTTTGCTCCATTCTTGGTTTCAAAAATTCTATTACTTCTACCAAAGACGTTACACCTTTTCCTAATTGTTTCACATATGGCTTAAGGGCATCGTAGGCTGAAGCCTGATCCATACTGCTTTGCATCTGGTCGATCAGCAGTTTTGCCGCCCGCCCATTTTTCATGATCATTTTGCGACCTAAAAGGTCAATGGATTGAATACCGGTGGTGCCTTCATAAATACTCATAATCCGGATATCCCGATAATATTGCTGTAAGTCAAAATCCATGGTATAGCCATAGCCTCCCAAAACCTGCAGCGCATTGCTTACAGACTGAATACCCATCTCGGATGGGTATGTCTTCATTATTGGTGTTAACAGCTCGAGTAAAAGCATTTGATCCGCCATGCTTTCAGGGTCTTCGGCTGCTTTATGCATGTCAACCAATCGTAAGCACTCTAATCCCAAACTCATGGCCCCTTCAAATATAGCCTTTTGCAAAAGGAGCATCCGACGAACATCAGCATGATTTATTATTAGTGTTTGTTGTTTAGTAGGATCCTTGTCTTCTATTTTTCTACCCTGTGGTCTTTCTTGAGCATAATGTAGCGAGGCATAATAGGCAGCTGAAGCTACCGCAGCTGCAGTTTGCCCAACCATGATCCTTGCTTCATTCATCATCTGAAACATATAACTAAGTCCTTGATTTACCTCTCCTAATAGATAGCCTTTGCAAGGACCTTCATCTCCAAATGCCAAATGAGTAGTAGCATACCCCTTTTGTCCCAATTTTTGAAAATCACCTACACAGGTTACGTTATTGAAGGTTAGGTCATTGCCACCGGGCAAGAATTTCGGGATAAGGAATAGCGATATACCTTTGGTTCCAGCCGGAGCTCCTTCTATACGCGCTAGGGTCAGATGCACAAAATTATCACAAGCCAAATGTTCTCCTCCTGAGATAAATATCTTTTGCCCCGAGATGTTATAACTTCCGTCATTATTTGGTTCCGCAATAGTTACGATATCAGAAAGTGAGCTGCCTGCCTGGGGCTCCGTAAGGGCCATCGTTCCTTGCCAGTTGCCTGCATACATTTTAGGCACATAAGTGTCAATAAGAGTTTGATTTCCAAAAGCTATGATTAGATTGGCTGCTCCTAAAGTAAGACCGGTATAACCTTGTGCACTATTATTGGCCGCTTGAAAGATAAAGTGCGC
>JBPCUG010000082.1:0-9987 GCA_051011275.1 Cyclobacteriaceae bacterium
CAGTGGAAGACTAAATGGAATGGTCACTCCCGATAAAATAGGCATCAAGATCATTCTGGGTTTGGAACCTCCGGCTTATGATCAGATCAAATGCCCTACAATGGCGGTTTATGCCGTGTTCAATCACATCAATGAGCTCTTTCCCAATTACGAGACCTTCGATCAGGAAAACAAACAGATTGCTCATAGGTCTATGGAAGTTTTGCGACCTTACCTCTTGGACCAGATTGACAAGTTTCAGCGGGAAGTTGATCTGGGGCAAGTAGTCAAATTTAGTGGGGCCGATCATTTTGTATTTCTGACCCATGAGAAAGAGGTAGTTAGGGAAATTAAGTCCTTTCTTCTAAAATAGGCCGGAATACCAGCCTTTACCGTGATGTTAACAAAAATTTTACATTTTGTTAACATCAACCAAAACTTAACTAATTATCAATACTTTAAGTATTTAGGATTGGATCGTTACTTCTACATGGTCAAGAATTAGGGTAAACTAATTCATAATATTTGACGTTTTGAATAGTAGAAATAAACCGAAAAACTTATGAACACGGTCCACATCAAAGGCGAGATACTGGAGTCTCTGGGAGTCCTTAATTCCGCCCAGACTGAAACAGTTTGGGAGTTCATCCGGGCTTTGCTTCAGACACGCGAAGAAAAAGAAGACTATGCTCATTTCAAGCAACGCGCCATGACAGAGATCCAAAAGGCGCTGGGCGAGGCGAGCTAAGGGCTCAAAGACTTTAGCCCTTGAATCAGCTCCTTTCCTGAGGAGCACACAAAACTATTCTCTGTTAATTTATTGGTTTTGCGGCCTGAGAAATTCGTCAGGGTCGAGATAGAACATCTTTTTCCACCCTTGAATAGTATCGTCCTTTCTCCAAAAATAGGGCAGTGGTGTGGAGATCGTGTAGTGTAAATGAAATGGTTTGCCAGCAGCATTTCCCGTATTACCCACAGTTCCAATCACCGATCCTTGTTTCACTGGTTTTAATGTAAAGGCTTTTATGGTTTCTAAATGAGCGTAATAATGAAAGCGCCATTTAGGCCCTAGTATCACTACTGAATTGCCACCCATCCCGTTGTGCCCGGTCCAAACTACCAGTCCAGCAGTGGAGGCTACTACCGGCGTACTTTGGTCGGCAAAGATATCTACACCTTTATGTGTTATCGACTTTCCCCAGGGATATGCCCAAAAAGAATTCTCATTCCAGGCGGAGGGAGTAGCGCCTTGCACTGGAATGATGATGTTTTGGGGGATTGACAAGCCTGCACCCAAGATCACCAAAGGTATCCATAAGTACTTGCGGGTCCTTCTTGACCGATAGAGATCGATCATCAGGTTGGCAAACATGCGGATAAATTGGCGAGTGTGGTAGGTGATCATGTTTTGATAGCTTTATAATACCCACTTCACCAATGTCAATCCAGCTATCACCAGTGTGATCACAGATAGTACATTCAAAATAAACCCTCCTCGTGCCATATCTTTCACCTCTATATAACCACTGGCAAATACAATCGCATTGGGTGGGGTAGAGACTGGCAGCATGAAGGCACAGCTGGCTGCAATGGTTACCGGCGCAGCAAGGAGCAACGGTGGTAGACCAAGCCCGTCGGCAATACCTAGTACTACAGGTAAGAAAATGGTAACTAAAGCCACATTGCTCATGACCTCGGTCATGAATAGGCATACAGTTATCAACAAAAACAACAGCAGCCAAAGGGGATAAGGCCCTCCGCTGGAGATCTGATCCCCGACCCATTGGATAATGCCTGTCACTTCCATGGCCCTGGCTAAACATAAACCTCCCCCGAAAAGCAGCAGGATGCCCCAAGGGAGTCTTTGAGTAGTGGGCCAGTCCAGGAGAAATTCACTCTTCTTCAAATTAAGAGGCCATAAGAACATAGCCGTACCACCGGACATGGCGATAATGGTGTCAGTCAAAAGAGGCCTTCCTAACCAGGGTTCCAGCCAATGATTAATGGGTTGTCTCAGGATCCAACCTAAAGCTGTGAGGATGAAGATGATCAATACGCGTTTCTCTTCTTTGGAGATGGGTCCCAGCGCTTCAAGCTCACGAGAAATAAGCGTTTGAGAACCTTCCAAATGACCAAGGCCACTGGGGAAAAGCCATTTAACCAGGAGAAAATAAACAAGGAATATTAGAAAACCACTTACTGGGATACCGATCCATAACCATTGGCTAAAGGCTAGATCATACTGGTAGAATTCTTGTAGGTAACCAACCATTACCACGTTAGGAGGTGTACCAATAATGGTGGCGGCTCCACCTACATTTGCTGAATAGGCAATGCCGAGTAAAAGCGCCAAGGCAAACTTCCTGAAAGAAGCTTTATCTACTTTAGTATTAGCCTGTGCTATCAGTCCAATTACCGACATAGCGATGGGAAGCATCATCACCGTGGTAGCAGTATTGCTGATCCACATACTGAGGAAGGCGGTGGCTAGCATAAAGCCGAGAATGATACCATTTGCATGGGTGCCGGTAACTTTGATCAAACTCAAAGCAATGCGCTTGTGCAAATTCCACTTTTCCATGGCCAGGGCAATGAGAAAGCCACCCATAAAAAGAAAGATAATCGGGCTGGCATAAGGAGCGGTGGCTTCACTAACCGCAAAGACCCCTAGCAGTGGGAGTAAGATCATGGGTAATAGTGCCGTAACTGGTAAGGGCACAGCTTCCGTTACCCACCACGTGATCATCCAAACCGCCACCGCAATAACCTTCCATGCTTGTGGGTTGAAAATCTCTGGCAAAGGCAGGTTCAATATCAGTAAGAATAAAATAGGACCTAGAAATAGTCCAATGACCTTGGCTGGGTTTAATTTGGCCGGCGGATTTTGCTCCATAGCTCCCAATTTAAAAAAAAGTAACAGTTTACCTAGTATAAAAAAGGTCTGATAATGTAATGAAAGCAGGAACTTTGCTGAAAAAATTACGTTTATTTAGTATGCATGCATAATAAATTTGTGTAACTTTGATAGTACAGCAAATCATATGAAAAGAGAGGAGACCGTAGACTATAACATCAAGACCGCCTGGCATGCGATCTCCAGAATGTACAACCAACAGGCCATAAAAAATGACATTACCACCTCTATTGGTTTTGTCTTATTGAATATCAACTCAAAAGAAGGTACCCCGGCAACTAAGATAGCTCCATTGATTGGTTTGGAATCGAGGAGTTTGGTACGCATGCTCAAAAGCATTGAGGAGAAAGGGCTGATCCGGCGTCAGGCTGATCCGAATGACAAGCGGTTAGTGCGCATTTTTCTTACCAAGTTAGGCATAGAAAAAAAGGAGATCGCCTTGCAAACGGTAATGGCCTTCAACAAAAGGATAAGAAAGGAAATACCGGAAAAGGAGTTGAAAACATTTTTTGAAGTAATTGAAAGAATCAACCAAATCGTTGAGGAAAACGATATCTATCAAACATTAAAATCTTCAGTAAAAGTATGAAACGAAGTATCACTAAAGCAGCCGTATTAGGATCTGGAATTATGGGTTCACGGATCGCTTGTCACCTGGCCAATGTAGGTGTGGAAGTATTGTTGCTTGATATTGTCCCCCGGGAGCTTAACGAGGTTGAACAAAAAAAGGGAATGACTATGGATCATCCTGTAGTGCGCAATCGCATTGTAAACCAATCCTTTCAGACCGCTATCAAGGCCAAGCCAGCTTCATTATATCATAAGTCATTTGCTAACCTCGTCACTCTGGGCAACTTCGATGATGATATGCAAAAAATTTCCGAATGCGATTGGGTGATCGAAGTGGTGATCGAAAATCTGGAAATTAAAAAGAAGGTATTTGATCAGGTGGAAAAACACCGCAAGCCAGGTTCGTTGATCACATCCAATACCTCCGGAATCCCTATCCATCTGATGCTAGATGGCCGCAGCGAAGATTTTCAAAAACACTTTTGCGGCACCCACTTTTTTAACCCACCTCGCTATTTGAAATTATTGGAGGTGATTCCAACTGCTAAAACAGATCCCTCAGTAACGGAATTCTTTATGGAGTATGGAGATCTCTATCTGGGAAAGACCACTGTACTTTGTAAGGACACACCAGCCTTTATAGCTAATAGGATTGGTATCTACAGTATTATGAAAGTGGTAGATACCATGCAAAAGTTGGATATGGGGGTCGATGAGATCGATAAGCTTACAGGCCCAGTGATCGGTCGGCCTAAGTCGGCAACCTTCCGCACCTCAGATGTGGTTGGATTAGATACTTTGTCAAAAGTCTCTACCAACCTTTATAAAGGGTTGACCGATGATGAGGCTAAGAATATTTTCAAGCTTCCTGAAGTGGTCAGCCAAATGGAAGAAAAGAAATGGCTAGGTGATAAAACTAAACAAGGGTTCTATAAAAAAACCAAGGACGAAAAAGGCAAAACAAAGATCCTTACTTTAGATCTTAAGACTTTGGAATACAAGCCCAAGCAAAAGATCAAGTTTGCTACACTGGAAACTACTAAGTCAATAGACAATGTAAAGGATCGATTTAAAGTATTGTTTGCCGGTACCGACAAAGCCGGGGACTTTTATCGCGATTCCTTTTTTGGCTTATTTCAATACGTGAGCAATCGTATCCCAGAAGTAGCCGATGAACTGTACAAAATTGATGACGCTATTTGTGCAGGCTTTGGCTGGGAGGTAGGCCCATTTGAAACTTGGGATCAGGTAGGAGTTAAGTCGGCGGTTGAGCAGATGGAGCAAGCTGGTTACAAACCCAATGCCTGGGTGCATGACATGCTGGGATCCGGAGCCGAGTCTTTTTATAAAATAGAAAACGGCCAAAAGAAATTTTACGATCTCAACTCCAAAAGCTATCAGGAGATACCTGGAAGCCAAGGGCTGATCATACTGGATCACATTCGACAGAACAATGTCGTTTGGGAGAATGCCGATGCCACTCTTTTTGATCTGGGCGACGGCATAGTCAATCTCGAGTTCCATTCCAAAATGAACACCATGGGTGCTGGAGTGGTTGAGGGCATTAATTACAGCATTAACGAAGCAGAAAAGAATTTTCAGGGATTGGTAATAGGTAATCAAGGAGCAAATTTTTCTGCAGGTGCTAATCTGGCTATGCTGTTTATGTATGCCATCGAGCAGGAATACGACGAGATAAATATGATGATCGCCCAGTTTCAGAATACTGTGGCCCGGGCAAGATTTTCTTCTATTCCAGTAGTAGTTGCTCCGCATGGACTTACGCTAGGAGGAGGATGTGAGCTGACCATGCATGGGGACAAAGTGCAGGCTGCGTCTGAGACCTATATCGGTTTGGTGGAAGTTGGGGTTGGTCTAATCCCTGCCGGAGGTGGTACAAAAGAGCTTACCCTGAGAGTTTCTGACCGTGTGGAAACCGGAGATGTAGAATTGAACGCTTTGCAAAACTCCTTTATGAACATAGCGACTGCGAAAGTAGCCACCTCTGCATATGAAGGAATGGATATGCATGTAATCAGAAAGTCAGACTTGGTTACAATAAATAAGGAACGTCAAATTGCTGAAGCTAAAGAAACAGTTATCGCCTTAGCTGAAGCTGGATATACCAGACCTACGTCTCGAAAAAATGTGAAAGTACAGGGCAAAGCCGGGATGGCGCTATTTAAAGCAGGTATTCATGGCATGTTGATGGGCAAGTATATTTCGGAACATGATGCTAAAATTGCTGATAAAATCGCGTATGTCATGTGTGGAGGCGATCTATCATCTCCTACCGAAGTTACAGAACAGTACTTGTTGGATCTGGAGCGGGATGCCTTCCTTTCATTAACTGGAGAGAAGAAGACTCTTGAAAGGATTCAGAGCCTGTTGAACACTGGGAAGCCGTTGAGAAATTGATATTTAACGAGTAACTAAGAACGAAAAAACCAAGAATATGGATGCATATATAGTTGCCGGATACCGTACCGCTGTAGGAAAAGCCAAAAGAGGAGGCTTCCGATTTACACGCCCGGATGATTTAGCTGCTGATGTGATTAAGCATTTGGTGGGATCAGTCAAAGGATTTGATCCTGCCAGGGTGGATGACCTGATCGTTGGGGATGCTGTGCCAGAGGCAGAGCAGGGAATGCAAATGGGGCGCATGATCTCATTGCTCTCGTTGCCTATGGAAGTGCCGGGTATGATCATCAATCGCTATTGTGGCTCCGGGGTTGAAGCTATAAATATCGCCTCAGCTCGGATCCATGCCGGTATGGCCGATTGCATTATCGCTGGTGGCACCGAGTCCATGTCACTTGTACCGGTGATGGGCTGGAAAACAGTGCTCAATTACAAGGTAGCTGATAAACATCCGGAATACTATACCAGCATGGGACTTACTGCTGAGGAAGTGGCCAACGATTTTAAGATCTCTCGAGAAGACATGGATAAGTTTTCTTACGATTCTCACATGAAGGCTATAAGCGCTATTAAAGAAGGAAAATTTAAGGATGAGATCGTGCCCATAACGGTGACTGAAACTTACCTGGATGGAAATCAGAAAAAACAAACCAAAGAATTTGTAGTCGATACAGATGAAGGCCCTAGAGCAGATACCTCGCTGGAAGTTCTGGCCAAATTGAGAGCAGTTTTTGCTCAAGGTGGAACAGTCACAGCTGGTAATTCTTCTCAGACTTCCGATGGAGCTGCTTTCGTAATGGTGATGTCTGAAAAGATGGTTAAGGAACTGAACCTCGAACCAGTAGCCCGTTTGGTAAGTTACGCTGCAGCTGGTGTAGATCCCAGGATCATGGGTATCGGGCCGGTGGCAGCGGTGCCAAAGGCATTGAAGTTGGCTGGCTTGAAAAAAGACGACATCGATCAGATAGAATTGAACGAGGCTTTTGCCGCGCAATCCTTGGCTGTAATACGTGAGCTTGATTTGGATATGGATAAGATCAATGTTAATGGAGGGGCTATTTCCCTAGGTCATCCTCTAGGGTGCTCTGGAGCGAAGCTTTCTATTCAGTTGTTTAATGAAATGCGGCGACGCAAACAAAAATACGGTATGGTCACTGCTTGTGTCGGCGGAGGGCAAGGAGTAGCCGGCATATATGAATTGTTGAATTGAGACAATAAATAATAGACAAAGGACGATGGGCTATTTCATTCGTCTTCTACTTAAAACACAAACGATAAGAAATGGATACAGCAGTAAAAGATAAAAGAGCCATTAGAGGCGGGGAGTTTTTGATCAGGGAGACGGAGGCTCATGAGGTCTTTATTCCGGAAGAATTTACCGAGGAGCAGGAGATGATCCGGCAAACCTGCCAGGATTTTCTGGATACACAAGTGCATACTCAGTTGGATAAAATTGATTCAATGAAACATCCTGAGATTATGCCAGGTTTGTTAGACAAGGCCGGTGAGCTTGGATTACTAGGGACTTCGGTACCGGAAGAGTATGGAGGATTTGGAATGAACTTCAACACTTCAATGTTAGTTTCCGAGGTAATGGGAGCTGGCCATTCTTTTGCCGTAGCTATCTCAGCTCATACTGGTATCGGTACCTTGCCCATTCTGTATTATGGAACCGAAGAGCAAAAGTCCAAATATTTACCAAAACTTGCCTCCGGTGAATGGAAAGCTGCATATTGTCTTACCGAACCCGATTCAGGATCAGATGCCAATGCGGCTAAGTCTAAAGCGGAGTTAAGTGCCGATGGGAAGCATTATTTGATCAGCGGACAAAAGATGTGGATCACCAACGGTGGTTTTGCCGATGTGTACATTGTTTTTGCCAGAATTGAAGATGACAAGTACCTTACTGCTTTTATAGTCGAAAAAAACTTTGGAGGGATCACAATGAATGAAGAAGAACGGAAAATGGGTATTAAGGGTTCTTCGACTCGTCAGATATTTTTTAACGATTGTAAAGTTCCAGTTGAGAATCAACTTTCCGAGCGGCAAAATGGATTTAAGATCGCGGTGAATATTCTGAATATTGGCCGTATCAAGTTAGGCATTGGTGCGATTGGAGCCTGCAAGGTAGTAACCAAGACCTCAGTCAACTATGCTAATGAGCGCAAGCAATTTGGCAAGTCCATAGCTAACTATGGGGCCATCAAACACAAACTTGCTGAGATGGCTACAAAGACCTATGTCAGTGAATCAGCCCATTACCGAGCCGGCCAAAATATTGATGACGCCTACGATGCATTAGTAGCTGAAGGAATGGATTCAGCTCAGGCCAAATTGAAATCAGTGGAGCAGTTTGCTATAGAATGCGCCATGATGAAGGTGCATGGTTCCGAGGTTTTGGACTATGTAGTTGATGAGGGTGTCCAGGTTTATGGTGGGATGGGGTTTTCTGCTGAAGCTCCCATGGATCGTGCTTATCGCGATGCCAGGATCAATCGTATTTTTGAAGGTACCAATGAGATCAATCGTATGCTTACTTTGGATATGATGCTAAAGCGTGCGATGAAAGGAGAACTGGATTTAATTGGGCCAGCTACGGCTGTAGCCAAAGAGCTTACTTCTATTCCTGACTTTGGGGCATCAGAATACAACGATTTATTTGCCGCAGAAAAGAAGGTAATTGCTAATCTGAAAAAAGCTTCCCTAATGGTTGCTGGCGCCGCAGTTCAGAAACGTGGGCAAAGTCTGAACGAGGAACAGGAGATCCTAATGCATCTGGCCGATATGATGATTGAAATCTATGCCGTCGAATCCGCCTTGTTGCGCACCGAAAAATTGATTGGGCTCAAAGGTGAACAAGCCTGTACTTTGCAGACTGACATGACCAAAGTTTATCTACATCATGCGGTAGATATAGTTAATAAGGAGGGAAAGCAAGCCATTTATGCGTTTGCTGAAGGCGATGAGTTGCGTCTGATGCTGTTAGGCTTGAAGCGATTCACTAAAATAGGTCCTTTTAATTTGAAGGATGCCCGTAGAAGGGTAGCAGAAGCTTTGATTGAGAAAAACGACTACATCTTTTAACAAACAGATGTTGACCCAAAAAAAGCCCTCTTTCAAAGAGGGCTTTTTGCTTTTAATTGGTATTATAAATTACTTCTCTGCAGGTATGATCACCTTATCCACCACATGGATCACACCGTTATTGGCTTGAATGTCCATAGAAGAAACCGTGGACTCGTTTACTTTTACACCATCGCTGGTAGAAACAGAAAGCGTTTCACCACTTACACTTTCTGGTGTCATGCCATCGGTTAGATCAATTGATCTAACCTCTCCTGATATTACATGCGCATTTAAGATGGCAGCAAGCTTTTCCTTGTTCTCAGGCTTTAACAGATCTTCCAAAGTGCCTTCAGGTAAAGCAGCAAAAGCTTCATCCGTAGGAGCAAAGACCGTATAAGGTCCAGGCCCGTTCAAGGTCTCGGTTAAACCGGCCGCTTCCAACGATCTTACTAGGGTATTAAACGATCCATGACGAGAAGCAATTTCCACGATGGATGGTTGTTCCACTTCAATTTCAGCGTCTACTAGAGATTCGTCCTCAAGAGTTTCTTGCAATTCCATTTCCTCTTCATATTCCGGAGCACTGGCAGAAGGTTCTTCAGTTGTGTTGGTATTAGGATTACAAGCAAAAGTGATCCAAGCAACAAAAACAAACAAAAATGGGATAGTGAGCTTTTTCAATATGTTCATGATTTTTAAAAATTTAGTTGTTGCTACCCCTAAATCCAAGAAGTGTACCCTAGTATTACCAACTAAGAATAACTTTGACAATTGGTCAAAAAACTTAGAAAGATCGTATTCGAAATGTCAAAAGTGCAAAAAGAATGTGTTAGCCTTGGTAATTTAATGCGTAACCAATTACCACATTGTGGTCGTATTCCACAGCAATCTTCTTCTTATGGAAGGTCTTCTTCCCAGCCCAGAATCCCATCAATCGTAGATCGAGATACTGCATGATAGTTGGGACGGGCCTGATTATAAATATTCTTTGCCATTGACAAGCCAGGCTCAGTCTTGGCCATTGCAGTGTATAAGGG
>JBPCUG010000083.1:0-3054 GCA_051011275.1 Cyclobacteriaceae bacterium
GAAGGTCCGGTTTGGTTTGGCGACGGAAGATACCTGCTTTGGAGCGACATACCGGGCAACCGTATTATGAAATGGGAGGAAGAAACAGGTCTGGTTAGTATCTATAGAAAGCCTTCTAACGGTGCTAATGGCAACTACCGTGATTTGCAGGGCCGTTTGATCACCTGTGAAAGACGACAAGTTACTCGTACAGAATGGAATGGAGATGTCACTGTTCTTGCCGATAGTTATGATGGAAAGAAACTAAACTCACCAAACGACCTGGTTGTTCACCCAGATGGCAGCATTTGGTTTACCGATCCTGGTTATGGCAGCATAAGTCTATATGAAGGCGAACATGAACCGTTAGAATTACCACCTAGAGTGTATCGACTTGAAGCTGAGTCAGGTGATCTCAGCATTATGGTGGAAGGCCTGGAGAAACCCAATGGACTCTGCTTCTCTCCTACCTATGACCGACTGTATGTTGCGGACACCGGTGCCAGCCATAAGTCAGATCACCTTAAACAAATATGGGCTTATGAATTGGATCAAGAACAGCGACCACAAAATGGCAGGGTATTTTATGACATGGGGGATGGATTCTCTGACGGTTTTCGTTGTGACATTCATGGCAACATCTGGACCAGTGCCGGCTGGGCCGGAGAAGGCTATGATGGGGTACATGTCATCTCACCAAAAGGAAAGCTAATAGGGAAGATCCACTTGCCTGAGGTTTGTGCTAATGTTTGTTTCGGAGGGATCAAAGGAAATCGTTTGTTTATGGCTGCCAGCTCTTCTATTTACGCGCTTTACACCGAAACTAGAGGAGTCGACCTACTAAGCTGATAATAATATTCCCTTGATCTTAAAAAAATTATTACCCGGAGATTTGGATGTCACTCCGGGTAATAGGCATTTTTCCAGTAGCTGGTCTATCTACTCACTGGCAATTACTTTTCGAGAAAGAAACTCACTTATGTATCCCCCTATTTCCTTGCCGTCTTCCTCCAAAGCAAAGTGTCCTGTATCTAAAAGGTGAAACTCAATATTTTGGAGATCATTTTTATACGGATACGCGCCATCAGCTGGAAAGATGTGATCATTCTTGCCCCATACTATCAGCGTCGGTGGTTGGTATTTGCGAAAGTAGGCCTGCCATTCGGGATAAAGTGGCACATTGGTTCTATAGTCATAAAACATGGCCAATTGGATCTCGGGATTCTCCTCTCTGGTTAAGTGCCTTAGATCTACATTCCAGTTGTCAGGGCTGATCCTTTCGGGGTTGCGCACTCCGTGGGTATATTGCCATTTTAAACCATCCAGTGAGTGAAAACCTTCTAATGGTGTGCCATTTTCAACTGTATATTCATTCCAGTATTTTTTGATAGGATCCCAAAACTCCTTTAACCCCTCTTCATAAGCATTTCCATTTTGAATGATCAAGGCGTCTACACGCTCTGGATATTTGGCTGCTATCCTGAAACCAATTGGAGCACCATAGTCCATCAAATAGATACTATACTTTTTGACCTGCAGTTGATCGAGAAATGCTTCAACGATGTTGGCCATGTTGTCAAAAGTGTAATCAAACTCAACCATTGGTGGTTGCTCGCTATTCCCATATCCGGGATAATCAGGAGCCAGCAGGTGATAGCGGTCAGATAGATCCTCCATTAGATTTCGAAACATGTGCGATGATGTAGGATATCCATGAAGTAATAATACCGTGGGAGCATCCTTAGGACCTGCCTCACGATAGAATATCTCAATACCATTTACATCAATGGTTTTGTGCAGAACAGATTCCTGGCCAAGGAGTTTGATCGAGGCTAATGGGAGCATTACCAGAGTCATTACTAAGATCGATAGATTGCGGTAAGTTGTTTTCGTTTTCATAGCTTTAGATTTTAAAGGTTGATAGTTATGTGAGTTGAGTCAATCTTTTTTTATAATGAGTTTTCCAATCATTAGGCAAATTGGGAGCAGCCACTGCCTTTTCCAGCAAAGCCAGATTGTCCCGGTCAAGAGCATAAAGGCCAGCAACTTCCGCTACCGTAAGTTGGTGCCCATCTTCACTGACCTTCTCGATGTTCTGACCTGCCTCTATAACACCCTCTTTTAAAACTCTCAGATAAAAACCGGAGTAATTAGCCTTCAAAAACGCCTTGATAAAAGAAGGGTCTTCCATTTTTATTCCTAGTTTGTAACAGGGCATTCTTGGTGAAGTAACCATAAATTCTGCTGAGCCAATTCGATACTGATCTCCAATAGAGACTTCGGTCTCTACTAATCCGGTAGCTGATAAGTTTTCGCCAAACACGCCAAAAGAAAATTCCTTTTGAGGGTAAGTATCTCTCCAAAACTTGTAGTGCTCAGTCGGATAAACATATACAGCTTTGTCTTCTCCACCATGCACAGTTAGATCTGCTTGACCATCTCCTTCTAGGTTCAGCTTTCCTACTTTGATTGGGCCTTCAACAGGGTCTTTAAAGATACCAGTGACTACTGACTTCCCTTGGTATGACACTTCTTTGGGCAATCCTACATTTATCGATAACAATTGCATGATTAGTCCTTATATTTTCGTTGGCTTTCTAAAATAGGAAGGTCATTAGCGCTCATATCGCGTCGTTGCATTAAACCTTCCTGATCAAATTCCCAGTGCTCATTGCCATGGGTACGGAACCATTGTCCGGTATCGGCATCTTTCCATTCGTACTCAAACCTTACAGATATGCGATTGTCCGTATAGGCCCATAGTTCCTTCATTAGTCTATAATTCAATTCTTTGGCCCATTTCTTTTCCAAAAATTCTTGTATGGCCTTACGGCCTTTAAAAAACTCCAGCCGATTGCGCCAATCGGAATTCTCACTGTAGGCCATTGATACCCTTTTAGGGTCCCTGCTATTCCAGGCATCCTCGGCCATTTGAACTTTCGCTCTGGCAGTTTCTTCGTTAAATGGAGGTTTTAAAGTTGCTGTCATGATTATTATTTTATTTTGATTGGATGAGAAAATGTTTAAGTTCAGACTAATTAGAATTGCTTGGAATATCTTGTGCATCCACCACAG
>JBPCUG010000084.1:0-14418 GCA_051011275.1 Cyclobacteriaceae bacterium
GAGGCAATTGCGCGGGGGTGGCCAAGCCAACTAGTGGAGCAGCTACCAGTCCTGCAGATAGGATGGCTGATTCTTGAAAAAATCTTCTTCGATTGGTTTGTTTTGGTTTAGCTTTCATGGCAAGTCGTTTAGAGTAAAGGGTGGTTCTCGAATATACGGCTTTTCCAATTAACAGAGTAGCATTGCGGATCTGAATACCTTAGCAAAAAGTTGAGAAGAAAAACTAAAAATCGGAGCTCAAGGCTCGAAGCTATGGGCTTAGCTGTTACGCAGTCTTAGAATGGTCACCGCCCCCAGCCTTTCTACCAGTGGCTCGCTTCATAGGTTTTTTCTGTAATAAGCTCAGTTGATCTTGCAACAGTTCTATCTGTTTTGCTTGAGCCTCCGATTTGTCGAGGAAACTAAGGTTTAGCTTTTTGATAAAGAATCTCTCAATATCGCCATGGATGACTTTCTCTTCAAGCGTTGGTCTACTATGGTTTTGCCAGTGGTCCCAATATCTGTTCAAATCCACAGATCGTTGGCTCTGAAGCCACTCCTCAAACTCGCTGGTCTTAAAAATAACCGACTGCCGATTCCAAGGATCAGGCACAACATAGCTTATTTCTATAAGGTCATCTTGTACGACAATTTGATCTATCTCTAGTTGCATAA
This sequence comes from Cyclobacteriaceae bacterium, assembly GCA_051011275.1. Lineage (GTDB taxonomy): Bacteria > Bacteroidota > Bacteroidia > Cytophagales > Cyclobacteriaceae > JBPCUG01. The sequence goes on from JBPCUG010000084.1 coordinate 655, forward strand.
TTATGAGTTTGGAGTTAGTAACGATACTTTCAATCCATCCAATAGTTCCAGAGCATTCCCCCAGTCTTCCTCCTGAGCCAGTTGAGTAAATCGGGTCAGAACATCGATCGCTTCTTTGTAGTCTTTGATCAATGCAAGTACCAATCCCAAGTTGTAATAAACATGAGGAAATTCCGGGGCCACTTCGAGACAAACCTCGTAATGCAAGCGAGCCAGTGTAAGGTTGCCTTCTTCCGAATAAATGTTTCCCAGGTTGTAGTGTGATTGGAAATGTCTGGGGTCGCTTTTCAGAGAACGACTAAAACAATCTATTCCTTTTACAACGTCTCCACTTTGAAATTCAAGGATACCTAAATTGCAATAAGCATCGGCTATGCTATCCCCGGCTTGTATGGCTTTGTGGTAAGCTTCTTTGGCCAGCTCATCTTCCTGCTCGTCCAAAGTAAGTGCAGTTTCAAACGGGCTTAACCGAGGACTTAGATTAACAACTTTACCCGCCGGTGGTGGCGCAGCAAACATATTGAGCTGCCCAAACTCTTCCAGATTAACTTTTTTTCGACCTTTTACTCGCTTCAGGCCGAACTTAGCCGGTTCCGCTCGTTGAAATTTAATTACTTTGGCCATAGCTTATGAAGCCTTTTTCGCTCTTTTGGCAGCCTGCTTCTCTTTGCCTACCGCCTTCTTCATTGGTTTCTTTTCTTCTTTTGCCTGGTCTATGCTGGCTTTTAAAGCAGTCATTATGTCTACCACTGGTCGATCTTCCTCGGCCATGGCAACCACTTCCTTACCATCTATCTTGGCCCAGATCATTTCCTTTAAAGCCTCTCGGTATTGGTCCTTCATTTCAATATCAGCAAAGGACTTGGTCATGGTTTCAACCAGTGTTCTCGACAGCTTTAATTGGTCTTTATCGGTATCCGTTTCATCCAACTCAGGTACATCCTTAATATCTCTTACTTCGTCAGGATAGCGCAACTTGTACATCAGCAACCCGGTTTCATGAGGTGCCAACAACACAGGGCTCTCGCGGTCGCGGATAGCTACGGTGCCAACTCCCAGTTTACCAGTGTCCTTGAGGGTTTGGCACAACAGCGAGTAAGCTTTGGTGGCAATCTCACCGTCAGGTCCGGCAAAATAGGGCGTATCAAATAAGGTAGGATGTACTTCTTTCGCATCAACAAAGGCCTGGATCTCAATGATCTTGGTTGATTTTACTTTTACTTTTTCCATATCCTCCGGGGTGATGATCACATATTGCCCAGGCTCATATTGATAACCTTTTACAATATCTTCTGATATCACCAGCTCACCATTGCTCTTATCCCTCTTTTCATATTTAATTGGGCTATTAGTGTTTTTATTCAGTTGATTGAAACTGATGGTCTTGGCGGTATCAATAGCAGTATATATCCGCACTGGGATGGTGACCAGCGAAAAACGTATGTGCCCTTTCCAAATTGCTCTCATTTTTATCGAAGAGTTTTTATCAAAAGTATGGAAAAACTTGCATTTTTCCAATTCTAAAGCAATTATCCCGCAAAATATAGTAGTTGTATTATAAGTTTACTAAAATCGCCTATAATCCTATATATCAAATACATATGAAATGTTACTTTTACTAAAACATGAATTCCATTACGATGATAGCAGTAGGGTAAAAAATGGAAGACACTTTGTGGATATTTGCCTTTTAAAAGGTTAAATCAGGACGCAATCTTATAAACACCGGTTCGCGGTAGGTCCTGTTTGGAGTAATAGACGCATACGCAATCTCACAATGAAGCCGAGGTTCGAGCCAGGTAGTTTTAGCATTATCAATCGGTCTTTCTTTTACCGGGCGAGCACCTGTAGGAATATCCTTCAACATCTTCATTACCTCTTTCATAGTTTTAAGGTCAAACCCAGTCCCTACCTTCCCTCGATAGATCAACTCCTCCCCCTCAAAATCAGCCAGATGCAACGCGCCAAAATATGGCGCACGATCATTATTGCCTTGAGTATATCCGATAATGATTGAATCCACAGTCTGTCGTACCTTAATTTTAAGCCAATTATCACTTCGCTTGCCTACGAGGTATTTGCTTTCTCTTCTCTTGGCCATGATCCCTTCCAATCCTATATTTTTAGATGCTTCAAACAACGCTTGTCCATCTTCGAGTACTTCACTCACTCGGTATGGGGTATCTTTTTTTATGGCATCAGCCAGCCAAACCTTCCTCCGGGTTAGAGGCTCGGCAATCAAAGGCCTGCCATCGAGATAGAGGCAATCGAATATATAGCAATGTACCGGACGCTTTTTTGCCGCTCTTTCAATACCACCTGGTGTAGACTGGTGCATACGGCTGATCACATTTTTAAATTGTGGTCTTCCTTCAGGGCCAAGACAAACAATCTCCGCATCAAACAGTGCTGCACTGGCACGAAATGCCTTTTCAGGGATCATTAACTCTGGAAACAAATGAGTTATATCTCGATTACTCCGACTACGAATGGTTAATTCCCCTTCATCCAGAGATATCATCACTCTGATACCGTCCCATTTGACTTCAAAGATATAATCGCCACCAGTTGGTGGCTTGTCCTTTGATTGGGAGAGCATAGGTTCAATAGTGTCCCTTAGCCAATCAATCTGAGTCGGTGTAACTCGCTCAAGCAACCAATCCTTTTCTTTCATCTGGTGAATGCGATATTCAGCATTGATCTGGGGGCTATGCAGCCAAAAGTAAAAACCGGTCTTTTTGGTTTTAGTGGTCTCGTATTTACCTAGTGCGTAACACCACATATCCCCACCTCCGTATTGGCCTTTAGGGATCTTCCCCTCAAAAGTTAGATACTCGATAGGATGGTCCTCCACTTGCACAGCCAACCTCTTGATCCCCGGACGTGGCGGTAATCCTTTGGGAACAGCCCAGGATCGTAGCGCACCATTTTCTTCTAATCTTAGATCGTAATGCAGTCGAGAGGCATGGTGACGATGCACCACAAAAGCCTGCCCTTCTCCCCCTACCAAATCGGGAATTGGTTCGGGCGTCTTCTCAAAGTCCCTTTTCTCCTTATAGGAGTCGAGTTGTTCCGGACTTTTATGGGTCCGCCTTATGGGCATTTTCTTGCCTACTGCTTTTTTCTTTACTTTATTATGAAGAGGCACAGCGTAGGCTGCTATCGCTTCCCAGGCATCTCCTTCAGCTACCACCTGGTGAAGCGCATTTTTAATATGAAAAACCTTAGAACTGTCCAAGTCCTCTAGCACATCCCAAGTTAGAGGCATAGATACCGGAGCTCCAGCCTGTCCACGTAAACTGTATGGAGCAATAATACTCTGGCTATTCCTGTTGCGATAGATATCAATCAGGACCTTTCCCTTTCGTGCCTCTTTCTTAATATGTAGTGTTGTGGTTTTCCCGTGTTTTTCTACAAAAGGTTTTGCCAGCGCTGAAGCAGTCTCAAAGGCAGTATGAAAATCCCATTTGGGTTCAATAGGTGTTAAGATATGCAAACCTTTTCCACCGGTGGTTTTAACAAAGGGGTAATACCCAAAATTTTCCAGATGGTCTTTCAAATTAAGAGCAATATTGATCACTTCCCGAAAAGAGTAGCCTTCAGGTGGGTCAATGTCATACACAATGTAATCCGGCTTGTCAAAATGAGGCTTATGCGAATGCATCTGGTGTACCTCCAAACAAGCCAAGTTGGCCAGCCAAACCATTGAAGCTTCTTCAGTGGCCATCATATAATCCTTCTTCTCCTCACTTCCCAGTCGCACATAATCGATCCAGTCCGGAGCCCATTCGGGACGATTCTTCTGGAAGAAGCTTTTACCAGCAATGCCATTGGGAAACCGTACCAATGAAAGAGGCCTACCTTTAATGTGAGCAATTAAAGTAGGTGCAATCTGTAAATAATATTGAATGATCTCCGCCTTAGTGATCCCGTCATCAGGATATAGGACTTTATCCAAATTAGAAAGCTCTAATTTGCGCTTGCCTACCTGGACCATCTGGGAGGTGCGCGCCATTGCTTGTGCTATCTTGCCAGCCCTTGAGACATGAGACTAAAGGAGGCTGACTTTGTCATTTATCTTTATGATCCCCTCTTTTATTACTTTGGTTGTAATACCACCGTGGCCCAACATAGCATTATATCCACCTGGTCCAAGGTTCTCTTCCATGCGCGAACAAGGGTAACAATAACCGGTGGTTTCCAGCACTACTTCACCAATCTGAAATTGCTGATCTTTTAGGGCCAACAAATTAATACCTGAGATCACAATGTTGCGGCGGGTCAAGCTAGGATCAATATGGTCTTTTCCTAAAACACCAGCTACCATGTCAAGATGCTCAGATTGAATCAAAGTTACCTGTCTGTTACTTTCGGGATTACCGGAAAATCTATCTCCTTCCAAACCCTCTCCTATTCTGACAGATACTTCTGTAACGGAAGTAAGAGGTTCGCGCCGTAATTCTCTTAGACCAATCCAAGACACAACGCCTTGTTGTGGCATTATCTTTCGTAATTCTCTGAATTCTGATTCCATTGAAAGGGTTTTGTTAACGGTGCAATATACTGGAAATCACGGTAGTTAATAACCGCGCATTTACAAAAATTTAGGTTACCGGCGCTTGCTATAATCATTAAATTACAATTATTTGAAACTTACTAACTTACTTCTATGGAAACTATTAACTTATTCTGGAATCCCGATGGATTTGAGCTCGATACACTGGGACGCAAAACTTATAACGGACCACCGGCCGATGGTGACACTCCCTATGTACGAATGGCGATCCGTATGTTAAGCATTGATACCCCCGAAACCAGCTATCCGACAATTGGAAAGCCTTCCAATTCTGATGACAAGTTGAAGGAGCTTGGTGAATGGATAAAAGCTGGCAAAGTGCCTATCGACCCAGAACTAGGAGCCTTTCTGACCCCAAAACTTACTACTGGTAAAGCAGGCACGCTGCAAGAAGAGCAAGGAGAAAAGGCAAAGGAAGAGTTTAAGAAGCAACTTGATACGAGACTGGCCAGGCCAAGGGGCCGACGCCGTGGGTTATTTTTGCGCACCGCCGATCAGCCTTTCGATAGTTTTGGACGGCTATTGGCTTATGCTGCTCCTAGCTATAGCAAAAAAGAACTTGGCGAAATCGGTTTTGAAGAGCGATACACCTTTAATCTGAACATGCTCGAATCGGGTTTGGCCGCGCCTTTCATTATATATCCCAGTTTACCCAAGCATTCGGACCTCATTTTGGCTCATGACAAAAGCAGAGAGGCTCTTGAAAAGAAAAAAGGTACCTGGTCGAATAAAAAAAGCCTCACAGGATATGAGTGGCGCATGTGCATCAAGCTGCACCAGCAGATGAAAAAGCTTAATCGTGGTGATATCTCTTATATTAATCCTACAAGTTGGATCAGTCGGTATTGCTTTGATATGGCCAGCCTTAAGATCTATTACCCCCAGGAATATTACAAGGTGCAACCGTACAACCGTATTTTTGTGTGGCCCAAAGACGTACGTAAAGCTGTGGGAGAATTAAGCCTTACCTCGGGATAGGAGAGGCGATGTTTTCAAATCCGGTCGGCGCTGCCTAACTTCGTCCGAAAATAACATAAAAGGAAAAGGTTGACTTACGATATAAGCATAGTTGGCGGAGGGATCGTTGGATTGGCTACGGCCTATCAAGTATCTTTAGCCAATCCAAAGCTTAAAGTGCTACTTCTTGAAAAGGAAGCCTCTTTAGCCCAACACCAAACTGGTAACAACAGCGGAGTGATTCACTCTGGATTGTATTATAAACCAGGCAGTCTTAAAGCAACTAACTGTAGGCACGGCTATCAGCAATTACTTGACTTCTGCGATCGAGAAAATGTACCCTATGATCTATGTGGTAAAATCGTGGTCGCCACTAGTCAAGCAGAAATACCGTTGCTTGAAAACCTTTATCAAAGAGGACTTGCCAACGGATTAACCGGCTTGCAAAAACTTGAACAAGATGAACTGAAGGAGTACGAGCCTCATGTAAATGGATTGCAAGGCATATTCGTACCCCAAACAGGCATTATTAACTTCATAAAAGTAGCTGAGAAGTATGGTGAGAAAGCCAGAGCTCAAGGAGTTGAGATACAACTTTCACAAAAGGTAATTAAGCTAGTTGATCAAAAAAATATGATGGTCATTGAAACAGAGACAGGTCAGTACCCAACCAAGCTCGTGATCAATTGCGGCGGATTGTACTCCGACAAGCTGGCCCGAATGACGCAACATGATCCGGAAGTCAAGATCGTACCCTTTAGAGGAGAATATTATGAACTAGTTCCTGAGAAAGAATATTTAGTTAAAAACCTTATCTATCCCGTTCCTGATCCTAACTTTCCTTTCCTTGGTGTGCACTTCACCCGAATGATCGAGGGTGGAGTGGAAGCAGGCCCCAATGCGGTTTTAGCCTTTAGCCGGGAGGGTTATAAAAAAACCGATATTCGCTTAGGGGAGCTTGCCGAGACTCTGTTGTGGCCTGGATTCAGAAAAATTGCGCTTAAGTATTGGAAAACTGGCATGGGTGAAATGTACCGGTCTTTTTCTAAGAAAGCCTTTACCAGAGCCTTGCAAAAACTAATCCCAGAGATACAGGCGTCAGATCTGGTTGCCGGGGGTGCCGGCGTAAGGGCACAAGCAAGTCACAGGAACGGTAGTTTATTGGACGATTTTATGATCCTGGAGAAGGCCAACTCCATCAATGTATGCAACGCTCCATCACCTGGTGCAACCTCCTCCCTGAGCGTAGGAAAAAGTATCGCAGATCTGGCAATGAAAAGATTCTGAAAAACAACCTTCTAAAAAACTGCAAAAAAAGTAAGTCTAAGGGAACAAAAAATAGGGACCAACGTTATAAGGACAAGATGAAAAATTTCTTCGAATTGAATATGGCCTGTACCTGCTGTTGCTCATTGGCTTCCAGGGAGAGGTATATTTGATTCTATAAATCAAATAAAGTTATCAAAGCCTTTCCAACGAAAGGCTTTTTTTATGCGAAAATTAATCATATGATTCTTACCCACCTGGAACCAATATTGGAACAAAAGTTGGAACACCTACGATCATTGATTGGGAATACACCACTATATCCAATCCAAAATGTGTTTAACAAACCGGGTGTAAAGATCTATGCAAAACTTGAGTGGTGGCAAATAGGCGAGAGTGTTAAAAGTAGACCGGCATTCAATATTATCTCAAACGCCATTAATATCGGGCACTTGGGCCGTCAACAGTCACTTTTGGATGCTTCCAGTGGGAATACCGCAATTGCCTATGCCAGCATAGCTGCCAATCTAAACATACCAGTGACTATTTGTCTGCCACAGAATGCTTCACAAGAAAGAAAGGATTTGCTTGATCAGCTAGGAGCCAAGATAGTCTATACCTCGAAATTCGGTGGAACAGACGAAGCTCAACAAGAGGCTAAAACACTTTACCAACAGGATCCAGATAGGTATTTCTATGCTGATCAGTATAACAATCCCCACAACTGGAGAGCACATTACAACGGTACTGGTGAAGAAATATTTTTGCAGACAAATGGGACCATTACCCACTTCGTAGCTGGGCTGGGCACCACTGGGACCTTTACCGGTACAGGAAGAAAACTAAAAGAATTACAAGCTGATATCAAGCTTATCAGTTTACAGCCAGATACTGCGCTTCATTCGCTTGAAGGATGGAAACATCTTGAAACAGCCAAAGTTCCTGGGATATTTGATCCACATCTTGCCGATCAAACTTTTGAAATTGATAGCGTAGAAGCAATCTCTTTAATTAAGGAAGTTGCAAAAAAAGAAGGCATCCTGATCAGTCCATCCTCAGCTGCAAATCTTTTGGGAGCTATGAAAGTGGCCCAATCGATTGATCGCGGAACTATTGTTACAGTGTTTCCTGATAGCGCAGAAAAATATGGGGAGCTCTTAAAAACCCTTTTATAACCATGAATCTTACCATCAATACCACAGTTTATGATACTATGAAGGTGCAGGCTGAGGCCGCTTATCCCTTGGAGTGTGTTGGATTTTTATTTGGTACTGAGGCTGGAAATGAGCGGCATCTTAAGTTGGCCAGGCCGGTGGTAAACAGCATGGATGGAGATCAACGGAGGAGATTTGTTATTGATCCAAAAGATTACCTGGCCGCGGAAAAATACTCCCTTGCAAACAACATAGCGCTACTAGGTATCTACCACTCTCACCCCGACCATCCGGCACGCCCCTCGCAACACGACCTTAAGCAAGCTGTGCCCTACTTTTCATATATCATACTTTCCATAATGAATGAAGAACTGACGGATACCACTTCCTGGCAATTGAATGATCATGGTCGATTCGAAGAAGAACCTATTGAAATAAAGAATGAAAATACCATTAACTTAAACTGATAAAAACAAATGGCGAAAATTATAATACCGACTCCGTTGAGAAAATTCACCAACAATCAATCAACGGTTACTGCCAACGGCAGTACAATACAAGAATCTATCGGGTCCTTGGCTCAAATCTATCCGGAACTCCAAAAGCATCTTTTTGATGAACGAGGATACATTCGCAGTTTTGTAAAGATCTTTTTGGAAGACGAAGATATTAATCAACTGCAACGGGAAAAAACACCCATCACTGCGGATGCTGTAATTAGCATCGTACCTGCCATCGCCGGAGGGATTGAGTATTAAGAGGATTATTAATTAAATTTAAACATGAGCGAGATTAATTTCAACAAGGAAGAGTTGGAGCGCTATAGTCGTCATTTGATCATTCCTGAGTTTAATATCGAGGGCCAACGAAAACTAAAGAACGCGAAGGTGCTAGTAGTTGGGTCCGGTGGTTTAGGTAGCCCTTTGTTGTTGTATTTAACTGCAGCTGGAGTTGGCACCATAGGTGTGGTTGATTTTGATGTAGTGGATGAAACTAACTTACAACGTCAGGTACTATTTTCGGTAGAAGATGTTGGAGAACCAAAAGTTTCCGCAGCTATCAAGCGGTTGCGAGGACTTAATCCTCATGTCAAACTTATTCCTCATAACACCCAACTTACATCGGAAAATGCCTTGGAAATTATTAAGGACTATGATCTGGTAGCTGATGGTACAGACAATTTTCCAACCCGATATTTGGTCAACGATGCTTGCGTTATTCTCGATAAACCTAATGTTTATGCTTCGATATTTCGTTTTGAGGGCCAGGTTTCCGTATTTAATTACACGGACTCTGATGGCAACAATGGTCCTCACTACCGGGATCTTTTCCCCTCACCTCCTCCTCCTGGATTAGTACCAAGTTGTGCTGAAGGTGGAGTTATTGGAGTATTGCCCGGTATAGTTGGGACCATGCAAGCAAATGAAGTGATCAAAGTTATTACAGGCGTGGGCGATCCACTGGTTGGTCGACTGTTTTTATTTGATGCACTGAATTTCGAAACTCGCACCTTAAAAATCCACAAAGACCCTAACGGTAAACCCATAAAAACACTAATCGATTACGAGATCTTTTGCGGTATATCCAGCAAAAATACCAATGGCGAGGAATCAAAGGTAAAGGAGATATCAGTTAACCAACTTGAACAGTGGCAAAATCAAAATGAGGATTTTCAATTGATAGATGTACGGGAACCATATGAATATGAGATCGCCAACCTGAAAGGTGACTTGATCCCTCTAGCAGAGATAGAGGCTGCGGTTGATAAGATTGCCTCCGATAAAAAAGTAGTAGTTCACTGCCGAAGCGGAGTTCGTAGCGCTAAAGCGATCGTTCAATTGGAAGCTAAATACGGGTTTAATAACCTATACAATTTGGCCGGAGGAATACTGGCTTATGCGGAAGAGATAGATACAAACTTAGCCAAGTACTAGGAACTTATAACTTCCGTTGTACCCCTTCATATAAGTCATCGAAATTACCTTCGCTGTCCCAATCGAGGTATCCTGTGAAAATAGCAGTATCGTTTTTACATTCCACTCGATACATAGTTGTAATATCATCGCTGGTTAGAGCCAGTGAATCGCCGGAAACCGTCCATAATCCCTGGTTTTTATTTATCAATGAATCATTTAAATCTCTATACTCTGAAGCATATGTTCCATCCTCAGAATAGGTTGTTAGGATAGGTTTGATCTTTAACCTTGCTTCCCATTCCTTGCGGGGTATATAGCCTGTTTTGGTTGAATCTGTATTATTAACAGTGCTGATGGTTACGGTTAACGATACATTCTCCCAGGTCCCCAAAATTGCAGATTCTAATGACTCTTCTACTATGGGTTCTTCCAATTGGTTTGCTTTTCCTTTGGTCCCTGGCAAGCAAATGTCAAAGCTAAAAGGACTATGGTACTGGTCAACGGCCATCTCATCAACACCTAGCGGTTTATTCAAGTCTAAAAATATAGAAAACCGCCATAATATTCATTACGTATGAATTAATATTGTAGTTCAAAAGCATTTCGTAGAGCAGTTCAATAGCCCCCGTCGATCTTTAATACAATCATGCCTGGAACTAAAATTTCGTTATTACTAGAAGTGATTGCGATGGCTTTTGCTATGAATATGGCACAAGCCCAAACTATCCAGGTGTTTGACGGCGCAAGTTTGCAACCGATTGAAAATGTATTTATTCATAACAATAATGCCAACCGGTCCCAGCATACCAATCATCTAGGCCAAGCTGATGTCACCGTTTTTGATATCACAGATACTTTGTTTTTTAGGCATCCTTCCTACGATGAATTTTTAATTCCTTTTAAGACATTGAAGCAAGCTAAATTCCGAATAGCCTTAAAAGAAAAGACAATAAGCATCAGTGAAATTGTGATCTCTGCTAACAAGTGGGAACAGGACCGTAATGAAATACCTAATCAAATCCTATCAATCGGTCCACTAGAGGTGGCACTCAATCAACCACAAACCGCCGCGGACGTATTGGCCCAAAGCGGTCAGATATTTGTGCAAAAAAGTCAGCTTGGAGGAGGCAGTCCGATGATCCGTGGGTTTGCCGCAAATTCAGTATTGATCGTGGTAGATGGGGTGCGAATGAACAATGCCATATTCCGAAGTGGCAATCTGCAAAACGTAATCAGTATAGATCCAAACATTCTAGAACGCACCGAAGTACTGTTTGGACCCGGCTCGGTAATTTACGGCAGTGACGCACTAGGCGGTACCATGAATTTTACCACTAGATCACCATTGTATAGTAGTGGTAGTGGGACCCAGGTGAATGTCAATACATCCGTCCGGTACGCCTCTGCGAACAATGAAAAAAGTGGGCACCTCGATTTTTCCATCTCAGGGAAAAACCTGGCCAGCCTTACTAGCTTTAGCTTCAGTGATTTTGATGATCTGAGAACGGGGTCTAATCGCACTGCTTCATTTCCAAATTTTGGCAAGAGACCAAGTTTCGTTAAAAGGATCGACAATCAAGATCAAGTAGTGCTTAACTCCAATGTCAATGATCAGGTTTTCTCCGGGTACAATCAACTAAACCTCTTACAGAAGATAAAATACAAACCCGGCAGGGATTTAGACATGACTTACACTTTCAATTATAGTACTACTTCTGATATCCCTCGTTATGATCGTTTAATCGAAACTGACAGCGGGAACTTCGTGTCTTCGGAATGGTTTTATGGACCACAGCAATGGATGTTACATTCTCTTAAAACCGATCTCTTCAAGAAGAACAAATGGTTTGATAAAGCCAGGATGATCCTTTCCTATCAAAACGTGAAAGAAAGTCGTAATGACCGTAAGTTCCAAAGCCTACAACTGCGAACCAGAGAAGAGGATGTAGATGTTTATGGAATCAATGTGGATTTGGAAAAAGATTTTAATGAAAAGCATTCGCTTTTTTATGGGCTGGAATATATCCATAACAATGTAGCCTCGACCGGAACAAGAAGAAATATATTAACAGGAGCAACAAGTATGGCTGCTTCCCGCTACCCTAACGGTGGCAGTAATTATACCAGTTTAGCCTCCTATATTAATTTTAAATGGAAGGTCAAGGAGGAGATTACATTGACCGGTGGTATGCGTTATAGCAAAGTATGGCTTAACGCCCGACTAACGGATCAAAGTGGAATTGATTTTCCATTCGATCATTTCAATCTCAAGAACGGTGCAGTTAACGGAAGCATAGGGCTAACTTATCGACCCGACCCGAACTGGCAAATCAATGTATTGCTTTCCAATGGATTTAGATCTCCGAACATTGACGATGTTGGAAAAGTCTTTGACGGCGCCAATGGAATCGTAAGTGTTCCCAACCCGGAACTTGGCCCGGAGTTTAGCTACAACAGCGAGATAGGGCTTTCCAAAACTTGGGGGGAAAGAGTAAAATTTGCTACTACCGGATTTTATTCCTATTTGAATGATGCCATTGTACGCCGGGATTTTACCTTCAACGATGATGATTCTATCCTATTTGATGGAGAACTCAGCCGGGTGAAAGCTCTGGTCAACAATGGGTACGCTTCTATTTATGGAGTGAGTGGTGAATTAAAGATTGCTTTCTCTAAGTCACTAATATTTTTGGGTACACTCACCTGGATGGATGGTCATGACCAAGATTCCCAGCCATTAAGGCATACAACACCCCTTTTTGGAGCTTCGTCAGTTACCTATCGAAGCAAAAAACTTAAGGCTGCTATAACTTATAGATTCAATGGCAAAAGGGACTTTGAGGACTTAGCTTTAAGCGAGCAGGAGAAATCATACTTATACACACCATTCGGAAGTTTATCATGGTCAACAGTTAATCTGAACACTTCCTATCGAGTACATGATAAAGTTCGAGTTTCCTTTGGATTAGAAAATATCTTCGACCTTCACTATCGTCCATACTCTTCCGGGATTAGCGCTCCTGGTCGGAACTTTATTATTGCCATTCAAAGTACGTTTTAAAAATTTGAAGGTCAGTTGATTTTGTGGGCGGAATCGCTAGTTTCGTCTAATATAATTTGTAAATCATTGTCAATTAATTTAGCTTAGAAACATTAAATAATTAAACAAACAGAACGAAGATTATGGGTTTATTCGATGCAATTAAAAGACTATTTTCCGGTGCAGCGGAAAAAACGGCTGGTGCGGCAAAAGGTGCAGCTGATACTGCCTCCAGTGCAGCCAGTGCGGCCAAGGATACTGCTGGCGGTGCGATTGACTCTGCCAAGGGGGCAGCTTCAAGCGCTGCAGATTTGGCGGGCAGTGTAGCCGACAAGGCAAAAGACGTAGCGGGAGACGCTGTAGATAGTGCAAAAGATGCTGGTTCAAGTGCGGCTGATGTGGCCGGTGATGCCTTTGATAAAGCAAAAGAGGTTGCTGGCGATGCTGTGGATGCTGTAAAGGATGCTGGTTCAAATGCGGCAGATATGGCGGGTGATGCTTTCGATAAAGCCAAAGATATAGCAGGTGATGCAGTAGATAGTGTTAAGGACTTCGCCGAAGATGCAGTTGACAAAGTGAAAGACACAGTCGATGATGTAGTTGATAAAGTTGAAGATGTATTCGACGGAGATGACAGTGAGGAGGAAGAATAAATTCCAAACGAAATACTAAGATAAAGGGCCTTTTTAATAAGGCCTTTTTTGATTGTATTAAGAACAACACAATACAATCTTCAAATAACTATTATTGATAATTCGTAGTTTTGCTATTCAAACCACAATTATAAATGCACGTAGCAGTATCCGGTAATATAGGTTCTGGTAAAACGACACTAACAGAGAAATTGGCCAAGCA
>JBPCUG010000085.1:0-3546 GCA_051011275.1 Cyclobacteriaceae bacterium
CAGCTACTGCCTTTATTATTTTTCCTAGTTTATAATTCATAATCTTAAGGGTTAAGGTTATTGGAAAAAGAACCATCAAATACAATAATTGCCGAGAAATCTTCGGAGTTGTCTCATTGCTAGCTGATTTTAAGTGGGATTAATTTTTTAGTGGCATTGCCACATAAACCTGGATCACACGATTTGTCAAATTGCTGTCGTAGTTGTATTCGTATTCGAATCCGTCACCGCCACCGCCGACAGGATTATCATTTTTAGAGAGATTTAGAACTCCTAAGTTCAACCTAGCGCCAATGTTCAATCTGTTTGCAAGTTGGTAAGCAATCCCAGCAACTAAACCAAAATCAAATGACTTAAGAGAACGTACTTGGTCAATGTTTTGGTTTATTTCAGTTCCATACCAATTGCCTTTAGCCTTACCGGAGATCAGCACTCCAAAGTAGGGGCCTGCATGTACAGAAATATTTTCTGTGAGATAGTATCGGGCCAAAATAGGCAGGTTGATATAGTGAAGATGCTCCTTGTAATCCAGGCTCACTTCCGATCTCTTAAAGTGTGAGCCTTGCAGAGAATAAAGCAATTCCGGTTGAACGTAGAGTTCGTCGATGATCCTAAAATTGAGGAATGCTCCCAGGTGAATACCTGGTTTGACCTTATTATCGATCACATCGCCTCCATAATTAGCAAAATTAATACCTCCTTTGATCCCAATCTGATCTTGCGCCTGCGCAGCGATATTTGCTAGTGCTAAAGCCAATAAAATAAGTGAGAATTTTTTCATAGTGGATGAGTTTAATGGTAGTAGAGTCTTTGGTTTACTAGTTTAAGGGCATCACACCAAGGGGTATTAAGTAGCTCCTTCCGGTGCGCTGGTTAATTGTTAGTAAACTGGATGGGAAAGGGGTAAACAACAACTATGGCTTTTTTTCTACTTTTTATTTAAAAAGTTAAATTATGGTACAAAGAGGTGTTATATTCAATGAAACTGGTTTACCAACTGCGATTTATTACTACTAAACTATAACCGGCGTTGGAGGAAAAAGACATTGTTAAAAAAATTAGGGAAGGCCATGAGCAGGCGATCGTGGACTTATATAACAAGTACAAAGAGGAGTTTGTTAACTGGTCCTATCGTCGATATCAGATTGATGGGGATGATGCATTGGATATTTTTCAAGATACTATGATTGCTTTTTACGAAAGCATACAATCTGGTAAGCTCAACCAAATTACCTACCAGGTAAAGACCTATCTTTTTGCTATGGCTAAGAACTTGATTTTTAATAAACTTAAGTTTGAAAAGCGATTTGATCATCAGGCGGATCCAACTGACAATGTAGCGGTAGTTAATATAGCGGAGAAGGACTTTGAGATCACTGACCGCCATCAATTCATGATCGGTCAGCTCCAGGGGTTGGGGGAGCCATGTTTTTCAATATTAAGATTGTTTTTTTATAACTCTTATTCTATGGAGGCCATAGCACAGGAATTGAATTACAAGAACGCTGATGTGGTAAAGTCTCAAAAACTGAGATGTATAAAGGAACTAAAGAATAGAGTGAGGATGAATTATAAGAAAGAAGATATCTAATAATGGAGGAGAATAACCCAGATATAGCTATAGAGGAGGTTAGGAAATATCTGCAAGGAAAAATGACTGCGGAAGAAGTTTCGCAATTTGAAAACCGTATTGCCAATGATCCCTCCTTTGCCGAGGAAGTGCAACTCAATAGGGAATTACTTGAGAGTATGAACCACCACTTCAGAAGCAAGTTAAAAGAACGACTGTCACATGAAGATAATAAAGCAATACCCTTAAATGATAAACCTCGAAAACCAAACTTCAGGCGTGTTTGGGTCATGGCGGCTTCGGTCGCTTTGATTGCTGTTGCAAGCTATTTTTTGTTTAGTGATGACCCGGATCACGAACAACTTTATAATCAGTACCACATCACTTACTACAACGTTGTACAAGGGAGTACAAGGTCAGGTGAATCGGATGCAGCTGTTCAAGCTTTTCAGTATTACGACCAGGGTAATTTTAAAGAGGCGGCAGACGGGTTTGCTGCACTTGTTTTAGAAGAAGAAAAAAACTTTGATTGGCTTTTCTACCAAGGTTTGTCCAATTTAGAAATTCAAGAATCGGAAGCTGCCATAGATGCTTTCGAAAAAGTTTTGGAAGCTTCAACCAATGAATGGATTGAGCCGGCCCAATGGTATTTAGGATTGGCGTATTTGCAGGCTGATAACACTAAGGAAGCCAAGCTAACCTTCGGGCGAATAGTATCTGGAGGCAAGAGTTATAGCGATAGGGCGGCGGAATTGCTTGGTAAACTTTAATTAGCAGTACGTTTCCTTCTGTTCCAGATCAACGCTAATGATAAAACTGCAAATAGTCCCAAAAAAGAAAGCCAAATATACTTGTTTTGAAGCCCCTTTTCTTTTTCAACTTGTCCCAAATAAATAAATGAGCTCCAATAATAGGGATTGGACGTATAGTTATCAGCCTGCTCTAGGTATCTTAGTTTTGCCTTCCTTAAAGCAGCAGATTTGGTCTCTCCGTTTTTCAGTTCTTCGTAAAAATAGGTCATCAAATCCTTAGTTGGTTTGTCAGAAACCGACCAAAGGCTCATTACAAGATTTGGGACTCCTGCATACATAAATCCTCTCGCTAAACTGATGATACCTTCGCCTTTGTACAGCTTACCCACCCCGGTATTGCAGGAACTCAAAGTTACCAAGTCGGCATTAAGATCCATGTTGTAAAGCTCATAGGTATGTAGGAATCCGTCTTCTATTGAATCTTGTTCGTTGTCAAATAGTAATTTGGAATACATCGGCTCTTCATCTTCAATAATGCTATGAGAGGCTAAGTGCAGTATCTTATAATTACCGGCCAGTTGCTTGAAGTTATGTTCAGTAGCGGCAATGCCTAGCTGGGCTCGCCCTTTAAGCAATTTAGCAATAGAAGACACTTCCTTTTCTGCATCGGGAATAGCAGTTAGTGTATCTATGAAAGCGCGAGTTCGTTCATTTAAAGCAAGGTACTGAGGACTGACTTTATCGATGAAGGCGGGGGCAAAACCGAGGAATGGACCGTGTTCTTTGTGATCTACTACTTTTCGATCGAGTAAGAAAAGTTTGACTGAATAGTGATATGAAATCTGATAATTATTGATGAGGTAATTTAGATCTTTATAACTACTACCTTCTGCTGGTTTTGATTGGATCAATACCTCAAAAGGGATATAGCCAAGTATGCCATCAGGTATTACCACCAAGTTGTTGGGATCATTGCCATTGAGCTGGAGCTTTTGTAAAACCGGACTTAGCAGTTTGTTATAAACGGAGAATGCTAGCGAAGAATAAGTGTTAAAATTCCTTTGCTTTAGAGATGCTAATAACTCTGAAATATTGGCAATGAAGTCTATTTCCAATGGCAGGACGACATAATCTAAGTAATCTTTACCCATAAGGAAACCATACAAATTGTTTTCTCCTAAGAAGAATTCGATTACATATTCATGTTCTCCCAGCCTCTGGTCT
>JBPCUG010000086.1:0-6653 GCA_051011275.1 Cyclobacteriaceae bacterium
GGTTGTTGCCAAGCAATTGGGTGGCAATATCACTTTCCATGCTGATAGAAAGTACATCACTACCTTCAAAATAACACTGCCGGTTTAGATCAATTCTTTTAGAAAACTCCTAACATCCCGGTGCGAAAGAACATTATATTGTGCCGCCGAATTAGAGCTGCCGACTTTAATAGTTAGGGCTGTTGGCGGCATTGCCTTAAAGGTATCCTCATCGGTCCAGTCGTCGCCTATCGCGATAACATGATCTGCCGGATATTTCTCAAGCCACCTGCTGGCTGACCGGCCTTTGTTTACTTCGGAACTCTTTATTTCCACAACCATATCTCCTTCTAATACATGCAAATTCATATTAGAACTTAAATATTTTAAGTGACTGCTTAGTTCCCTGGTTCGCAATTCACCTAAGCCGGTTTCCACTTTTCGATAATGCCAAACCAAAGAGTAGTTTTTTTCTTCAATAAACGATCCCGGGGTTCTATTTACGTAAAGTTCCAACACCGGCTTAATCCTGGATTTCCATTCCTCAGATAGTTCAGCACTAGTATCCCAACCACCACCTTGTTCTTTTACCCAAACGCCGTGCTCACCAATAAAGTCCAAATTAAGATCTCCCAGCCACTTTTGAAGGGTTTTTCTATCGCGACCACTTATAATTACCACACGGCAGTCTTTTATCTTTGTTAGTGCATTCAGTAAACCCAGTAGTTCTTTATCTGGAAATGCAGCTTGAGGTTCGTCGTTGAAAGGTGTTAATGTACCATCATAGTCCAGGAAGAGAAGTTTTTGCTGGGCCTTGTTAAAACTCTCAACTGCTTTGCCAGTAATCTTTCTATCCAGCAGTTTGGTTGCCATAGATGCCTGTTCCTGCTTTACCTCATCGAGTCTCTGCATGAAAAGATCAACCCAATGATGGATATTGTATCTCCTAAGCGAGTTTTGCATGACTTCTATGTGCCTGATTTGTTCCTCCTCTGGCATAGTAAGGGCTCTACGTAAGGCTTCGACTATGGCATTGATATCATTAGGATTAATCAGAATTGCATCGGATAACTCCTTGGAGGCGCCGCACATTTCACTAAGTATTAAAACACCCTTCTTATTAATTTTGCTGGCAATAAACTCTTTGCAGATCAGGTTCATGCCATCGCGCTTTGGAGTGACCAAAGCCACATGAGCCATTCGATAAAAAGCTGATAGGGCTGGCAAGGGAAGGGACCGATAAAAATAGTGGATTGGTGTCCATTTAATTCGGCCAAACTTACCATTGATTCTTCCTACCAATAGGTCTACTGCTTCTTTTAATTCTTGGTATTTCGGCACCCTGTCCCTTGAAGGCACCACTACCATCAATAAACTGACCTTCTCTCTAAACTCAGGATACCTTTCCAAAAACATTTCGAAAGCCTCCAATCGCTGAGGGATTCCCTTGGAGTAGTCCAATCGATCAATTGACAATATCAGTTGAGGATCGCCTAACGAGGTGCGATACCTTATTTCTCTTTCAATGGTCTCGGGAGCTGCCGCTGCCTTTTCATACTTTTCGTAGTCAATTCCCATAGGGAAGGCATCCACCGTTACCTTACGGTTCTCAACCACCACTTGGCCTTGAGCATAGGGTATCCCAGCCAGCCGGCTTACAGAACTGAGAAAGTGCCGCATATCATCGTAGGTATGAAACCCCACCAGATCTGCACCGAGCATACCGTTGAGCAGCTCACGGCGCCATGGTAGTAACCGAAAAATCTCATAAGAAGGAAAGGGAATGTGTTGGAAGAAGCCAATGCTAATTTCTGGAAATCGCTGTCGTACCAACTGTGGCAACAAAAGCAGTTGATAATCATGTATCCAGATGGTGTCTTCCGGTTTGGCAATTTTTACTAGTTCTTCACAAAACTTGTTATTTACTTCAACATATGCTTGCCACAAACTTTCTTTATAAATAGAATACTGATTGAAGTAATGAAAATTAGGCCAAATGGTTTCATTGCTAAATCCCTCATAATATTTCTTGATCTCGCTCTGAGTAAGGAAGATAGGAACCATATTTTCCTTCTCTAGCTGCTTCGTAACGTTGATCCGTTCGATCCCTTGATTGATAAGCAATCCTGGCCACCCAAGCCATATGTTGCCCCCAGACTTGTAAACTGAACCCAGCCCGGTAGCCAGACCTCCTTCACTGGAGGCGAATTTAAGCTTACCCTCTTCCTTTTTAACTCTTACTGGTAAGCGGTTGGAAACAATGATGGTTTTTGCCATAGAGATGCTGAGTAAATAACCTGATTGCGATAAATTGGTTTAGGTGGAAGAATTTAATCGAAGTTTGTCAGATAGCCAAACTTTGTTTTTGTAATAGATATTATGAGGTGTTAAGGTCCCTTAACTTTATTTCAGTAAGCTTACGTTTCGTGTCCTGTGGAAATTTTCCTTTCATGATCCAGTCATAATACTGTGGTTCCTCTTTGAGTACAGCAGTGATAGACTTACCCCGGTATTTGCCAAAGTTGAACACCTCAATATTTTCTTGATTGTACGCAAATCGACCGGCCAGATCCACCGATTTGTTGCCGGAAAACTTTGCAAGAGAAGCCATGTTATTCTCGATCATTCCAAGCTGTTTTCCTAGGTTGTCAACCGCTTGCTGACCTTCATATTTTTCCACTTGTGCTTTTATTACAGCTACAGTTGCCAAAGTATCAGCTTCTGCGCTATGAGCGTTTACCAATTCCTGCCCGCAGTAAAATTTGTAAGCCGCACTCAAAGTCCGTTTTTCCATTAGGTGGAATATCTTTTGCGCATCTACTACCTTGGTGCTTTTCAAATTAAAATCCATATCCACTCTTAGGAACTCCTCAATTAGCACGGGCAGATCAAACCTTAGGATATTAAAACCACCAAAATCGCATCCTTTTAAAAATTCAAATAACTCAGGTGCCAGGTCCTTAAAAGTAGGAGCATCTACGACATCATCCGGGTAGATGCCGTGGATCATACTGCTCTCTAAGGGAATGGGAATAGTGGGCTTCACCCTTCGGGTGAAAACATTCTCTTTACCATCCTGCTGTATTTTCACAACTGAAATTTCAACGATCTGGTCTTCCACTATATCTGTACCTGTGGTTTCCAAATCAAAAACTGCCAAGGGTTTGTTTAATCGTAATGTCATAGCAGGATTATTGATTTGAAGCAATGATAGATTCGCTGAGGATCCTCAGATTAAGGTTGTCAAAACTCCCGGAACTCATCATTAATAGATTCTTTGCATTCCAGGATTGGCTTAGAAGGAATTGCTCAAGGTGATCAATCTCGGTAAATACCTTTAGGTCTTGTCGACCAAAAGCATCCATGATCTCTTGCTCTGAAATTTGTTCCAAGTTCTTATTGGCCAAAATTTTGGGATTATAATAGACAACGGGTATGGTCTCCAAATCAAAGGAATCCCTATACTCATTTAGAAACTTTTTATTCAAGCTGCTAAAGGTATGTAGTTCCATGCAAGCGACTAGTTGTCTTTCAGGAAATTGGTCTTTCAAGGCTTTAGTAGTAGCCTTGAGTTTCGATGGGGCATGCGCGTAATCCTTAAAGACTGCTATTCCTTGACCGTTGTTGACCAATTCAAGCCTGTTTGCGGCTCCGCTAAAGGAAGTGATTGCCTTATAGAACGCTTCTTCGGTTACCCCAATCTTCTTCAAGACTTCCTTGGCGCCACCAAAGTTTTGCATGTTGTGATCTCCGAAAACCTTAACTGCTACTTTTGACTTGCCATTAACCAAATACGTCTTACCATCTTCAAGAATGTAAGGGTGTTGTTTATAAGCTACCCTTGCCACATCAGGCCTTTCCTTACCACAAATTACCGTAGCCAAATCATCCTCTTCACAATATATCAAGGTGCCCGCCTTAGGGGTAGCATCTGCAAACAGATCAAACTGGTTTACATATTCGTCGATAGTTGGAAATACATTTATATGGTCCCAGGCTATGCCACTTACCAACCCAATATGATGCTGATATTTAAGAAATTTAGGTGTCCTGTCCAAAGTGGAAGTTAAGTATTCATCTCCCTCAATAATGATTATGGGAGCTTCGCTAAGTTTAACCATATTATCAAAGCCGGGCACTAACGCACCTACCACATAATCGAAGTCTCTTTCCAGCTCATTTAGAACATGGATGATCATCGAAGTAATGGTGGTTTTTCCGTGGCTTCCACCGATTGCGATCCGTTGCTTATTCTTTGAAGCTTGGTATATGAATTCCGGGTATGAGTATACCGGCAATTCCAATTCTTTGGCTTTTACTAGTTCGGGATTATTCTCTTTAGCGTGCATCCCCAAAATAATCGCATCCAAATCGGGCGTGATTTTCTCTCTGTCCCATCCATCGACTTCCGGCAGTAAACCTCGTGCTTCCAACCTGCTTCTCGAGGGCTCAAAGATCATGTCATCCGAGCCGGTCACCTGGAGACCTTGATCGGCCAAAGCCAAAGCCAAACTATGCATTACCGAGCCACCTATTGCAATAAAATGTACCTTACTTTCTGGAGCGAGCATTATCTATCATTTGTACCGATCAAAATTAGAATAAAAAAAAACCCAGGCAAAGATAAGGGAGGTTTAAATAGTGTTAACAATCTGTGGATAACTGAGTATATTTGCTTTACAAGTCAGTGGATAAACAAGTGGATACTTCGGTGAAAATTTGAGCCCTAATTTATCTAGGTTTGTCTATTGGCTATTTAGGACAATCAAGGACTACAAGAATTCATGGAAAGGGAAAAATCTGCTGGACTACAACTGGGTTACCGTAAATCAAAAAATTTTATTACTGATATGGCCGGAGAGCTTGGGAAGCTACCGCCACAGGCTGTTGAATTAGAAGGTGCTGTCCTCGGAGCTTTAATGCTGGAAAAGGATGCGCTCACCAGTGTTATAGACATTCTCAAACCGGATAGCTTCTATAAAGAAGCGCATAAGGAAATCTATCAGGCCATCCTTGCGCTCTTTAACAATTCAGAGCCCGTGGATTTGCTAACTGTTACCAACCAATTAAGAAAGGATGGCAAACTGGAACTTGCGGGAGGTGCGTACTATATCACTGAACTTACCAGCCGGGTTAATTCCGCAGCTAACGTTGAATTCCACGCACGGATTATTACCGAAAATGCCATCAAAAGAGCGCTTATAAGTATAGCCTCTGAAATACATCGGGACGCATATGAAGATACTACCGATGTATTTAATCTTCTTGATAGGATGGAGCAGTCACTTTTCGAAGTGTCTGAGTCCAATATCAGGAAGAATTATGCGGATATGCGATCCATCATGCGGGAAGCTTTGGATGAATTGGAAGCACGAAAGGATCACGAAGACGGACTTACCGGTGTGCCAAGTGGCTTTACAGCTTTAGATCGAGTGACTTCAGGTTGGCAGAATTCCGACCTGGTGATCATCGCTGCTCGCCCGGGAATGGGTAAGACTGCCTTTATCGTTACAGCTATGCGAAATGCAGCGGTTGACCACAAAAGGCCGGTGGCCATTTTCTCGTTGGAGATGTCTAATATTCAGTTAGTAAATCGATTGATCTCAGGGGAAGCTGAGTTAGAAAGCGATAAGATCAAGAAAGGGAACTTAGCCGATTATGAGTGGGAGCAGCTAGTACACAAAACCGCCAAACTTACAAATGCTCCTATATATATAGATGATACACCAGCTTTGAGCATTTTGGAACTTCGAGCCAAATGCCGTCGACTGAAAGCGCAGCACAATGTGCAATTGGTCATTGTTGATTATTTGCAGCTTATGTCGGGTGATTCCTCGCGTAGTGCTGGTGGCAATAGGGAGCAAGAGATTGCCTCCATTTCGAGAGCACTAAAAAATATCGCAAAAGAGTTAAACGTACCAGTCGTTGCCCTATCTCAGCTAAGTAGAGCTGTGGAAACCCGAGGTGGTGACAAAAGGCCGCAACTATCTGATCTAAGAGAATCTGGTTCTATAGAGCAAGATGCGGATATGGTTATGTTCCTCTATCGGCCAGAGTATTATGGGATCACCGAAGATGAAATGGGGCAGCCCTCAAATGGAGTAGGAGAGGTGATCATAGCTAAGCACAGGAACGGTTCGTTGGATACGGTAAAACTTAAGTTTATTGGTAAGTATACTAAATTTGTGGACCTGGAATATGACTATGCTTCAGGAGGATCTTATAGTTTGCCTTTGACGCCAGGAATGCCAGATGAGTTTGCTTCCGGATCTAAGACCATTACGCTGGGAAGTAAAAGTAACCCCAAAGACACAAATGAAGGCGCTACACCGTCATCAGATGATGACAAAGCCCCATTCTAACGTTAGCAGTAATGAAAGCCCTTGTAATTGCCAGCCCGAAAGAATATTCTTTAAAGGAAGTTGATATTCCGATCTTAGCCGATGGCCAAGCCTTGGTCAAAATGAAAGCAGCGGCCCTCAACCGCCGCGACTATTGGATTGGTCAGGGAAAATATCCCAATATCAGCTGGGGTTCCATCCTGGGGTCAGATGGATGCGGCGTTGTGACCGAGGTTCGTGATCAAGATGACAAACAATGGGTCGACCGGGAAGTAGTGATCTACCCGGGTGTTGGGTGGGGTGATAATCCGAGAGTACAGGCTCCGGACTACC
>JBPCUG010000087.1:0-5354 GCA_051011275.1 Cyclobacteriaceae bacterium
GGATTAAAATATGGTTTAATCACCGATCGACCAATCGTTGTAAGTGCTTCACTGCTACTGGGATTACCAATAGGAAAAACAGCCGGCGGTGAAACAGGCATCCTGCAAACCGGCGATGGTGAGTTTAACCAACTAGTACGACTAGAGGCAAGTACCAGTGTTGGTAACGGGTATTTTACGTTGCTGGCAGGATTTAATAATCGCACCAATGACTTCTCGGACGAAGTGCATTACGGTTTTGAAGTAGGTTATACTTATAATGAAAAACTACTTGGGTTAGTCAAAGTAAATGGTGTGAGTTCGTTGAATAACGGAAACGCTAGTGGCTCAGCCGGCAGCACTATCTTTTCAAATAATACCGAGTTCATTAGCATTGCCCCAGAATTGAATTATAATCTAAGTGATAAATGGGGTATCTCTGGTTCAGCTGCTTTCGCAGTAAGTGGCAAAAACATCTTAGCTGCTCCTAACTACAACCTTGGGGTCTTTTATAATTTGTAACGGCAAGTCTAGGCACAAAAAAAGCGATGGTTCATGCCCATCGCTTTTTTTATGTCCAATTTTCTTTAGCTCCCGCAACCGATGCAATCAATACTGGAGTCCATAGGCTTCACCCCTTTGTACTGCATTTCAAGGTTGTGGATCTTGTCTCTTAGGTCCATATCCTTCATCATATCTCCGGTTAGTTGGGATTTCAGATTTTCAATCTCTTCTTTCAATTGCTCTTTTACCGCTGTGTCCATTGTAATTAGTTTAGGTCCCGTGAAGTGAAAAAATAAATTTTGCGTAAGTTAATAGAATCAAAATAATTATAAAAGAAAGCTGACCCACTAATGCAAAGGCTCGAAAGATTAAGTGCTATTTTGATCCAACTGCAAAGTAAGAAAGTGGTCAGGGCTCAAGAGGTTGCCGATCGCTTTGACATCAGCTTGCGTACAGTCTATCGCGATCTTAAAGCGCTGGAAGTAGCAGGCGTACCATTGGGTTCTGAAGCCGGAGTCGGCTATTTTCTGGCTGATGGATATCATCTGCCTCCAGTCATGTTTACTCCAGAAGAAGCACAAGCCTTATTGATAAGCGGTAAGTTGGCCTCCGCATTCACAGATCAGTCAGTAGATACTCATTTTCGAGAAGCGCTTTTTAAGATCCAATCAGTATTAAAAGCTGAGGATAAAGAGCGCATCGAAACTTTGACGGATAGTATAAAGGTGATGGATCAATACCGACCTCCTCTACCCGAAGGGCAAAACCTGACCCTAGTTCAACGGGCCTTAGCTGAAAAGAAGTCATTATTCCTTCAGTATCGATCCAAAAACAAAGATGAGGTCACGGAAAGAACTGTTGACCCCATTGGTCTTTCCCACTACGGATTGGGATGGCATCTGATCGCATTTTGTCAGTTGCGAAATGGTTATCGGGACTTTCGCTTGGCTCGCATTCAGCAATTGGATATAGCAGGACCTATTCAGCAATCCGATGATAAAATAAGTCTGGAGGATTATTTTGGTCAGCTTTCAAGAACCAACTCGTTGCTGCAAGCCACAGTGCGCTTTGATCGCAGCATCGCTGCCTACCTTGAAGATCAAAAATATATTATGGGGTTGGTATCTGAAAAAATAACCAATAAATATATCGAACTCACATTCCTAACCATTGGTCTGGATATGTTGGCCCGTTGGTTATTAATGTATGGTTCTGCAGTGGAGGTTCGGACTCCTATTGAACTTACCGATATACTTAAAAAATTAAGTAAGGAATTAGCTGAGCATTATGACTCAGAGGACTAAGCTATCCGGTTGTATCCACTAGACCTATGGATCCTTCATTTCGTTTCAAAACCAAACCGGAAATTACAGTTACAATAAATCCCACCAAAAATACCGTTACGAACATGATAAGAAACTGAAATACGGGATTGGAAAACATCTCTTTTTGTTGCTCCATCTCAGCCACAGCTTGCTCAAGTTCTTCACCACTCATCTCCGCGCTCATTTGATCCAAACTATGAGCATAGTACTCTTCATAGAAATCAGGATTTATAAAATTGACGTAAACCTGATCTATTACTGCAAAAGCAAATGCCGGTATTACAGCAATCATCAAACCTAACTTGAAGGCCTCTATAAACTTAAGCTGACCACCTTTTACCCGATTTCGATAATCCCTAATACCAAGGAACACAAATATCATGGCTAGAAACATGATAGTATAACCGATTACTTCCCCAAAACTGTAATCTGTTTCGCTGCTGGTTGATAACCACCCAATCATGGGCAGAACAACCATTACCACTGTCGCATAAAGTCCGTATTTTAGAACTGTCTTCTTCATTATATCTGTTGATTAGTTTGTTGGGCAATTATAGATATCGATGGCCAGATACGGCTCATACTAAAGTACCATTCACTGCCAGATGGTTAAAATCCTACTAAAGTACGGCTACGCTATTAGAGGATTTTCAACTCAAGGGCTCGTTTGACAGCTTGGGTTCGCCTTTTCGAATCCAATTTTATCAATAAGTTTGAAACGTGTGTCTTGACCGTACTTTCAGAAATAAATAGCTTCTCTGCGATCTCGAGATTTGACAAGCCGCCAGCCATCAATTGCAATACTTCGTACTCTCTATTGCTAATGCCCAGTTTGTTTATTTTTACTTGATCTATCTCGGCTTGCTGTTGATCGGTAGGTTCAGATTTAAAGATCAGCCGGCTAACCAATAACCCAAGGCCAATAAATAGAATGGCTATCAATCCGATCCATAATTCTTGTCCTAAATCATAAGTATATAGAGAATATTTGCTCAGTTGCATTAAGAGGAGCACCGCCAATGCTAGCAGTCCGAATCTCAGAACAGTTTTTCTCATATTTGAAGATAGCAATGCCCCCTAAATCATTTGTTAGTCACTAAAAAGAAAGAAGCCAAAGCCTCCGGGATCTCTAATGATAATATTATCTACTATTCCTTCCTGATTAAATACCGTAATCTCTTCCGTAATCTGCACGCCCAAATCGCGAATATTTCGGATCACCTCAGGATTATTATTCCCATTGAAGTAGGTGTAAGAAGGATTGAAAAACAAGTGAGGACAGGAACCGGCGGTCATAATGCTAATATCAATACTGCTGCCATTAGATAAGCTCACCCAACCTTGATCAGCAGCACCATTGGTAATTTTATAGCCAACAGCTTGCCAAAACTGTAGGCTTTTTTCAAAGTTCAAAGACTCAATACTTATGCCGGCAAAATTCCCGGTCTTAGCTGCCGGTTGGTCAGCTAGACCTTTGAAGGTTGGAGGTGGTTCCTCGCTCAGGTACAGGTAAACACCGCTGGGATCGGCTGCAACATACCCATCTTCCATTTCCAACACATTAGTATAGGGTTTTAATCTTTGTACGATCTCCGACCAATCTTTCTGATATAGTTTAATGCCGGCTCTGGCTTTTCGATCAGGATTGATCTGGATGACAACCTTGCCATCAGTAACCAACGCGATCGGTTCTGTAGAAATCGTTTTAAAACCTAGGCGGCCGTAGAAATCCATGCTCTCCTCTAATTTCGGTGTGGGTGTTTGCGCAATACTTTGGATAGGATTATTCATTGCCAACAAGTTTAGTTTAGCCTAGTTTATAACTAATCAAAAAAAATTACAAAACTTTAGTAAACTATCCCCCTTAAATCAGCAAATTTCATTTTTTTTCTTGCTGACAATTCGCTGTTGACATAGGGCTGTCAGTAACTGCCTGTAATTTGTGTTCTCAACATAAATATTATTCTTATGACCAAGCTAAATCTTATAAAATCAGATCCAGATTACTATCGGGCCAGTAAAAAGCCAGTGAAACTAAATCTTAAACCTTTGCCTTACTTGACTATTTCTGGGGTAAGTGCTCCCGAAGATGCTTTGTTTTCAGATAGTATTGGTACTATCTACCCTCTTGCATTTACTATTAAGTTCCTATGTAAGTTGAATGACCAGGATTTTGTAATGCCAAAGATGGAGGCTTTTTGGTGGGTCGAGTCAGAACTTCCTTTTAACGAAGTACCTAGAAAGGAATGGCATTGGAAGATATTGATCCGCATGCCTGATTTTGTCACTAAAAAAATGGCGAATCAAGCTCGTAAGGATCTAAAGGTAAAAAAGGACCTGCCATTACTTGACCAGATTATCTTTGAAATCATTCATGAAAAAACAGTAGTCCAGGCTTTGCACTTAGGGTCCTATGAAGAGGAAGGGCCAACCTTAGAAAAGATATATCACTACATCGAAGATAATGGCCTCGAGATCAATGGCTATCACCGAGAGATCTATCTCACCGATCCGCGACGTACTCCAGAGGAAAGATTACGAACACTTTTGCGTTATGCAGTAATGCCAAGAAAAACCTGATCATGAAAGTAGGGACTCTCCCTCACTAAGCGCTTGCTCCCAGTGCTCGGTTCCTATAAGCCGGGCTGGGCTTGCAGGTGCAGTGGGCGAGGGAGGATAGCTGGTCAATGGCTGACTCCACCATTTGACCGAATGCCATTGCTCCATCTTAAATCCAACTTTTTCATAGATACCTATCGGTTTGAAACCCATACTGGCGTGAAGATTCTCGCTGGCCTCATTTGGTAAGGTTACACCACAGTAGGCGTTTACAAAACCTTGATGTGTAAGCAAAGCCATCAGGCTAGTGTACAAACCTCTGGCCACGCCCTGCTTTCTATAGGCCTCATGGACGTAGACAGATAGTTCCACCGACCACTGATAAGCAATCCGGCTTCGATGGGGACCACCATAAGCGTAACCAATCACGGTTCCGTCGTTTTCGCAAACCAACCAGGGAAACTCGACCAAAGTTTTAGCAATACGATCTTGCATTTCAAGCAATCCTGGTGGATCTACCTCAAACGAAATAGTCGTTTCCCTAACGATGGGTCTGTAGATCTCGAGAATTGCCGGGGCGTCTTTGAGTTCAGCTAGTCTGATTGTCTTCATATGTCGATGAATTTATTAAATCCCTTGCAAAAGGCCACTCGGCTTAACAGATAAGTCTCTTTATTTTTTACTAAATTAGGTCATGATCAAGAAAGTGTTAATCCTGTTTTTGTTGGCTATCAATACCAATACCATAGCGCAGGATTTTTTAGAGGGCTGGAACTTGCGGCAAAAGCTTATTGTAGACCACACTGATGGAGAGGAGAATTTAGAAGATTTTCAACTTCGCTTTGTATTGAATACACAAAAATTAATTGCGCGTGGGGAAATGCAATTCCTGGGCCACGATATCCGGATAACCGAAGCCGATGGTATTACTCCGCTTTGCTTTTGGTTTGAGAGTTTAAATTCCGATCAAACGGAAATTTGGGTGAA
>JBPCUG010000088.1:0-2847 GCA_051011275.1 Cyclobacteriaceae bacterium
TCGGGCATATCTATTGATAGTTTAGGCATACCATTACCCGCTTTGATCTGTAGATCTGCTGTTGCTTTTTCACCTTTGCTGTCGGTTACAGTAAGCCTGGCGGTATAGACCCCCGGCTTTTCGAAAATGAACACAGGACTTTCTTCAGAAGATTGTATCTCCTCCGAATCAAATTGCCAGGCATATTTTAGCTGATCATTTTTATCATAATCCAAGGTGCCCTCGCTACTAAAGTTTACCGTCAGCGGACATTTACCAATAGTTTGATCAGCAGAAATTTCTACATGTGGTGGTCTGTTGCCCTTGATATATTCAATCTTGATCATTCGTGCATCGGGATTATCACCCCATGTCGTACCAAATTCCAATAGATATAGTGAGCCGTCAGGTCCAAATTGCATATCTATAGGGCTAACGAAACGAGTGGATGGCATAAAGTTTTCAATCTCGGACAACTCTCCTTTTTCATTCATCCTCACTATTTTGATCCATCCCCGCATCCAGTCATAAATGAAAAGAGCATCATCGAAGTAGGACGGGAATTTTATATCAGAATCACTTTCAGGATCATAGTGATACACCGGGCCTGACATTGCCGTTCTTCCACCTTCTCCAAGTTCCGGGAATAGTTCAGAACGGGCATAAGGATACCAGATAAAGGCCGGTTGGGAAGGAGGAAGTATTTTCTTTCCTGTATTATTAGGTGAAGTATTTTCAGGCCTGCTGGCATCGAAAAGAGGTCCCGCTTTCTTTGCATCGTAATCATATCTTGCATAAGCCTGGTTATCGGCGATGAAATAAGGCCAACCAAAAAATCCCCCGGTGGTTGTTCTGTTGATCTCGTCGTAACCTTTCGGCCCCCTGTCGGTATCGGCATATGCGTCAGGACCCACCTCACCCCAATAAAGTGCTCCTGTTTTCTGATCTACCGATATCCGGAACGGGTTCCGGCAACCCATAACATATATTTCGGGTAAAGCCAGCGTATCATCATTGGCAAAAAGATTTCCATTTGGTATGGTGTAGGTGCCGTCATCCTCCGGGTGAATACGCAATATTTTGCCTCTGTAATCGAGCGTGTTAGACGATGTTCTTTGGGTGTCGTATTGACTACGGCCAGGTCGCTCATCTATCGGGGCATAAGGATTTGTGAAGCCAGGATGGGTATTTTCACCTACGGAAATATATAAGTTTCCATCCCCATCAAAAGCCATGGATCCTCCAATATGACGCAAATATTGTGTGGGGAATTTGAGCAATTCTTTTTCTGATGACATGTCCAATGTTCCATCAACCACGGTAAATCGCGAAATCACCTGGTGGGATATGGTATCCTCACGTTCCCCTGAGCAAGGTACATTGCTAACCTCTGATATAGTACGGTTAACATACAACCACCCGTTTTTAAGAAAATCGGGATCCAATACCATTCCGATCAACCCGTCATCTCCGCAATTATATACAGACAATTCCCCAATCAGGGAAACAGATTTTGTACTTTGATTATACACCTTTATGGTACCGAAATCTTCGGCAAAAAACACCCTTTCGTCATCTACTACCGCTATAGCCATTGGGTTCATTGTTTCTTCGGTTAGTACAATTTTTCTAAACCGGTGCTCATCCGGTATTTCCTGTGTTTCCGTAACGGGCTTGCATAAAGTAAGCAAAACCAGCAAGTGGCTAAATAGTATTATTTTTAAAAATAGGTGATCATGTGTTTTGTACATTGTGTGTACTTTTTTTCTCTAAATGGCCGAAATGACCCTAAAAGTCAGAGTCTTTGAAGGTGCTTAACTAGTAAGTTAAAAATAGGAAAGTTTTTGCACTTATTCAGTTATGACTAAAGATACAAAAAGTGGTTTCGGGTTACATTGCATTCAAAAAAAGCCAGAGATTGCATTCAAAAAAAGCCAGAGAATAAGTGGATATCAACCTGAGTCACTTAAAAAAGTTCAAACATTCCTTCCTTTTTAAATATTGGAATATTGTTGTATAGTCGGCTATGGAGCACTAAATTAGGTAAGTAAATTTTGGATTAGAGGGGTCTCTAAACTTATAATAGGAAGGAGGTAATTATTAGCTAAAAAAGGGAAAACACAAAAACTGCACTTTAACTGTAAAATTTCTTTTTACTAAACTGACCTGCTATGAAACAAAGATATCTAAAGTTAAAAATTATTTGGTTGTGCCTTTTGACATTTATAAGTTTCAATTTGGCTTATGCACAGCAGACAGTGGCCGGTAAAGTCACGGAAAGTCTTTCGGGTGCTGGACTGCCCGGAGTCAACGTCTTGATAAAAGGAACTTCGACGGGGGCAGTGAGTGACGCTGAAGGTAACTATTCATTAAGCGCTGCCTCCAGCGACATACTGATTTTTTCCTCTGTGGGTTATGTTTCGCAAGAAATAACCGTTGGTTCTCAGACCACCATCAACATCGGCCTAGCTGAAGATATACAATCTTTGGAGCAAATTGTGGTGACCGGCTATGGTACTCAGGAAAAGAAAGACGTTACCGGGGCAATTTCTTCAGTAAAAGGAGATGATTTTAAAAACCTTCCAATATCAGGAATAGATAAAGCCTTACAAGGAAGATTGGCGGGCGTTCAAGTTGTTCCCAATGGTGGAGCTCCAGGTGCCTCTACCGCCATTAGAATTAGGGGGACCGGTACGGTTAACAATTCAGAACCACTCTATATTGTAGATGGAATACCAACCCAAAATATTGATGGGATCAATCCAAATGACATTGAGTCGATAGAGGTACTAAAAGATGCCTCCGCTTCGGCTATTTATGGTACCCGGGCGGCAAACGGCGTGGTAATTATAACCACCAGAAAAGGGC
>JBPCUG010000089.1:0-7574 GCA_051011275.1 Cyclobacteriaceae bacterium
TAACTACATTGGTATGATAGATATCCTTCCCTTGGGCATCGACGGCCTCAAAAACGAAGACCTCATAGTCCAAGATGGTGCTTACGTAGTCCAGTATTGTACGATCAGTTCTACTAGATAAATTCGCATAAGCAATTTTGTTCACATAGTCAAAAACAATGCTTCCAGTGCCCTCTAAAAACTGCTCTTTCTTTTCGAAATACGAAATATCAATTATTTCATCCACATTGAAGTCAAACTCCTTTTGCAGTGCAGTAATGAACTCACCACGACGTTCCTTCCTGCGACTTGGAGCGTTCATAGGATATAGAATCACCTTGCCATCTTGATGAAATGATACCCAGTTGTTAGGAAAAATAGCATCTGGGGTATGAGGCTCCAGTTTGTCTTCAAAAACAATAACATCCACTCCTGCTTTGCGAAGCTTAGCAGCAAATTTATCGAATTCCCTTAAGGCACTAGCCTGGATTTGTTCTGGGTTTATGTCTGGATCCTGTTGCTGAAAAGAATTTGATTCAGCAGTTTCCTGATTAAAGCCAAAACTAGCCGGGCGCACCATTATTACGGTCTCCGGTGCTTGGAATGGTTTGTCTGTCATTAAATACTAAATAACCCATATCAAATATAACAATTTTAATATTATTTTGGGTACAAAAAGCTAAAAACCGGATCTAAGTGCAACCACCTGGTTAATTTGATCGATTAAGCGTGATGATTCATGAAAATCTAGAGTCTGCTGACCGTCTGAAAAAGCCTTTTCTGGTTGATGATGTGACTCAAAAATTACTCCATCAGCGCCTGCCACTACGCTAGCCAAGGCGATAATAGGCACATGATTGCGTATCCCAATACCATGGGATGGATCGGCAATCACTGGCAAATGTGTTTTCTCCTTCAAAATAGGAATGGCATTAATATCAAAAGTATTTCGGCTGGCCTTTTCATAGGTTCTGATGCCTCTCTCACAAAGAAGCAGTTTTTCGTTTCCTCCGGAAAAAACGTACTCCGCAGATTGCAAGAGCTCATTGATCGTTCCCGAAATGCCTCGTTTGATCATCACTGGTTTGTCTACTTTTCCAAGCTCATCCAATAAATTAAAATTCTGTGTATTTCTTGCCCCTACTTGATAGATATCTACAAAATCATACATTTCCTCAATCTGGGAAACCTGCATTACTTCGGTAATGATCTTGATACCCGCTTCTTGAGCTAAATGGTGCCACATTTTCAATCCATCAATTCCAAGACCTCGAAACGAATAGGGAGAGCTTCTTGGTTTGTACACCCCGCCTCTCATAATCTTTATGCCATTAGCTTTGGCATGATCGATAGTTTGCTTTACCTGCTCTTCATTCTCAATCGAACATGGACCAGTCATTAAGGCAAGCCCACCTTCGATGATCCTCACTCCGTCTCCCAGATCAATTATGGTTGGGTCTACCTTCCACTTTCTGGAAACCAATTTGTAGTCATCGGAGACCATGTGTACATCGCTTACACCGGCAAGGTGTCCAATCTTTCTTATGTCAAGCTCTTTCTTACCTATCCCAACCAAGTAATCACCCTTTTGTGTGCTAACAGTCGTGGTTTTATAGTCCAAAGCACCCAGCTGTTCCAGAATTGATTCCCGGTTTTCTTGTGTAAGGGTCGGTTCTAGTTGTATAATCATGATGGCTCTCCTTTGATCGAAGCTATAAATGTTCTGATATCTTTTACTAATTCCTTGCTTCTCGCCAACTCTTTTATAAACGCACTCCCAATGATTGCTCCAGCCCCGAATTGGCAGGCTGTATCAAAGGTCCGTTGGTTTGAGATACCAAACCCGATCAGCCAAGGATTTCGTAGTTGCATTGATCTCAATTTTTCAAAATAGCTTATCTGTTGTGTATCGATGTTACTCTTTGCACCGGTAGTGCTTGCTGAGGCCACTGCATAAATAAAACCATCGGAGTGGTCGTCAATCCATCTGATCCGATCTTCAGTGGTCTGAGGAGTAACTAAAAATATATGATGCAACTGGTGTCTTATGAATAATTTCTGATAATCATCAAGGTATTCCTGCACGGGAAGATCAGGTAGGATCAAACCATCGATGCCTAGATCCTGACATCTGGCACAAAAACGCTCCACCCCATACTGGATAACAGGGTTCAAATACCCCATCATGATTATTGGTATTTTAATGTCATTCTTTATTTCCTTAAGCTGATCCATCAGTAAGCCAAGGTGCATGCCCTGATCCAGAGCTTGCTGGTTACTTGATTGGATAGTGGGCCCATCAGCTACAGGGTCAGAAAATGGAATACCAACTTCTATCATATCGGCTCCGGACTTTTGCAATGATAGAATAATGCTTTGTGTATCTTCTAATCTTGGGAAACCAGCAGTGAAGTATACTGACAATATTCCCTCTTTCTTTTCTCGGAATAGTAGATCTATGCGATTATCTATGATCTGTTTTGTTTCCATTTTCATTTGCCTTGGCCTGCACTCCATTTAATATAAGTATCCAAGTCTTTGTCGCCTCTACCTGATAAGTTGATCACTATCTTTTCTCCGGACTGGAATTCGAGCTTTTCCAAAACTGCGAAAGCATGAGCAGTTTCAATAGCTGGGATAATACCCTCCAGTCGACTTAATTCCATACCCGCTTTCATCGCTTCGGCATCGGTAACACTATAGAAACTGGCTCGCCCACTTTGCCAAAGATGCGCATGCACAGGCCCTATGCCGGGGTAATCAAGACCGGCTGAAATGGAATAGGGTTCTACCACCTGGCCGTCGTCGGTTTGCATGAGCAATGTTTTGCTACCGTGCAATATCCCCGGTTTGCCCAAAAATGTCGTCGCGGCTGACTCTCCGGAGTCAAGCCCCAGGCCAGCCGCTTCCACCCCGATAAGTGCTACCGAAGGATCATTATAATAATGATAGAATGCTCCAGCTGCGTTGCTACCACCACCTACACAAGCAATGATCCGATCTGGATTTTCACTTCCGGTTTGTTCTCTTAGTTGCGTCTTTAGTTCCTGACTTATCACTGATTGAAAGCGAGCCACCATATCCGGGTACGGGTGAGGCCCAACCACAGAACCAATAATATAATGCGTATCGTTAGGATGACTGATCCAATGACGCATGGCTTCATTGGTAGCATCTTTAAGCGTTTTACTGCCACAAGTAGCTGGGATCACTTGGGCTCCCAATAAGCGCATGCGTTCAACATTGGGCTTTTGACGCTGCATATCAAGTTCACCCATATAGACGATACATTCCAGGCCT
This sequence comes from Cyclobacteriaceae bacterium, assembly GCA_051011275.1. GTDB lineage: Bacteria > Bacteroidota > Bacteroidia > Cytophagales > Cyclobacteriaceae > JBPCUG01. The sequence goes on from JBPCUG010000089.1 coordinate 3,280, forward strand.
TTTAATGCACAAACCGTAGCAGTCGCTACTCCGTGTTGTCCCGCCCCGGTTTCAGCAAGGATCTTTTTTTTGTTCAACCTCTCCGCTAGCAGTATCTGCCCTATGGTATTGTTGATCTTGTGGGCACCGGTATGGCTTAGGTCCTCTCTTTTTAGATACAAGGCAACCCCATATTTATCCGAGAGTCGTTCAGCCAGATACAAAGGTGTGGGTCTTCCCACATAATCTTTAAGCAAAAGATCAAACTGCGCTTTAAAGGCCGGATCTTCCATGATCGTCAAGTATTGCAAACGCAATTCTTCAATATTGGGATAGAGCATTTCCGGTATATAAGCACCACCAAAGGAGCCGTAATACCCGCGTTCGTCTACTTCAAATTTCATATATTGTCCTTACTTGATGAAACAAGACCTAACATCTTATTTAATTCTTCCAATTGAGAAACATTCTTTATGCCGGGCTCTTTTTCGAACTTGCTATTCACGTCGAGAGCATGCAATTGTGGCTTTGAAAGCCGAGCGAGCCCTGCTAACGTACCCAGACCAATACCTCCACTAAGGAAAAATGGCACATCCAGATCATATCGATTTAGCAATCCCCAGTCAAATGTTGTACTATTACCACCGTAATATTTCCCTGGGCTATCAAATAGAAAGTAATCGACACTAGAGGTATATGAAGAAAGCTCAGTGAAGTCAAACTGCTCATCTAGTCTGAATGCTTTGATAACGTCTAGCCCGAGGTCCTTAATCTTGCTACACTGGTCCGGCGCCTCATCGCCATGTAATTGTATCAAATCCAGTTGGTAGCTTTCTGTTAATCGCTGGATCTCATCGATATTATAGTTAACAAACACCCCTACTTTCTTAACTGAAGGGGAAAGTCCCAGCAACAAATCTTTGTCTAAACCTTCTCCAACATACCGAGGTGAAGGGGGATAAAAGATAAATCCCATATAGTCCGGCCCCAAAGCAGCAACCTGCCTGATATTTTCAGGATTCTTCATCCCACATACTTTCCATAGCAACTTATTCATGATACATCACTTGTCTTGTGCTCGATTTGCATTAGCTCCTCTATTAACGAGGCACATGCCTTCTCAGGTCGGCTGTTCTTCATGAAGGTATCTCCAATCAAGAACCCTTGGAACCCATACTGTTTCAACTTTATTATTGTCTGTGGATCACTAATCCCACTTTCTGAAATCTTCACCACATCATCCGGTATGATAGAAGCCAATACAACAGAAGTATCAATGGTGACCTCAAAGGTTTTGAGATTTCGATTGTTCACACCTACTAAATCGATCTCCATATGCCAATGGCTTTCAAACTCATCTTGATTATGAACTTCCAACAAAACTTCTAAACCAAGATCATGAGCTACAGTAGTAAACTCCTTTACTTGCTGCGGGGTGATGGCAGCTGCAATCAATAAGATAGCATCAGCCCCTATCGATTTCGCCTCCACAATTTGATAAGGATCAATGATAAACTCCTTCCTTAGCAATGGGCAGAAATTAAATTTCCTGGCTTCGGTCAGATCAGCATTGCTCCCGCCGAAGAAGCTTTGATCAGTGAGAATAGATAACGCTGAGGCTCCGGCCTGCATATATCCGATAGAGGTACGTTCGATAGATACATAAGGATTGATCTCTCCTTTTGACGGAGATTTTCGCTTGATCTCGGCAATAATCCCCGATTTATCTTCTCTGGTAAGGTACTTTTTCAAAGAAACAGGCTGGGATCCAAAATATATACTTTGCTGCAGTAGCTTCTCTGGATATAGACCTTTTCGATCGGCTACTTCGGTTATTTTATGAGCAAGTATTTTCTCTAATATGTCCATGCTTCCGTATCTATTCTGAAATTCCTATTACAGTCTTCTTTCCTAATAAATTCTTAAATGCCTCCCGGGCTTTTCCCGATTGCAAAGATTCGGCGGCTAATTTTATGCCATCAGCAAGGCTCTCGGAGGAACTAGCGCAATGCAGGGCCATACCGGCATTGGCCACAACCACCTGGTTCTGGGCTTCAGTGCCTTCCCCATTTAGTATGTTCCAAAAAATTTTGGCTGCTGACTCGATAGAATCGCCACCAAAAAGTTTTGCCGCATCCCATTTCTTCAATCCCAAATCCTCTGGTTCTAAAATCTGTTCCTGATGCTGGGTGATCATTTTAAAACCGCCGGTTAGAGATATCTCATCATAGCCATCCAAAGCATGCAAAATGACAAACTCCTTATCACTTTGTTGATATAGATAACCATAAAGACGTGCCAATTCCAAATTGAAAACACCTACCAGCTGCTTTTTCGGAAAAGAAGGGTTTACCATTGGGCCAAGCATATTAAAAAAAGTCTTTACACCCAATTCCTTTCTAATTGGAGCAACATTTTTCATAGCAGGGTGAAACAAAGGAGCATGCAGAAAGCAAATACCAGCTTGCTCCAGATCACGCTCTATCTTATCATGATCATTGGTAAACTCATAGCCGAAATGTGCTAGTAGGTTAGATGACCCACATACTGATGAAACACCATTGTTACCATGCTTGGCCACAGCCTGTCCGGCACCTGCCACTACAAAGGAAGCTAGTGTAGAAATATTAAATGTATCTTTTCCATCTCCCCCAGTGCCACACAGATCCATGGCATTATAGCTGGCCAAGTCCAATGGAACACATAATTCTAGCATTGCATCCCGGAAACCCTGAAGCTCTTCCACTGTAATACTTCGCATTAGAAATATAGTGAGAAAGGCGGCTATTTGGCTATTGTTAAATTTGCCTTGAGCCAAAGCTATCAATACCTCTTTGGCCCTTTGCTGGTCCAAAGTCTTATACTCAGTTAGGTGGTTCAGAATATCTTTCATTTCTTTACATTAAATAAAACTATCAGCTGGTTATCCAATTCTTAATAATCACTTTTCCATGCTCTGTCAACACTGATTCGGGATGAAACTGCAAGCCTTTTACTTTCAAATCTCTATGGCTCAGGCCCATGATGTTACCCTCTTGATCCCGAGCAGTTATTTCCAAGCTACCATTTAAGGATTTTGGCTCAACCAACCATGAATGGTACCTGCCACCAACTATCTCAGTAGGCACATGCTTAAATATTGGCTCATCACGTTTTGTAATGTTAATAGTAGAAGCAATACCATGTTTTACTTTGGTCATGTTAAATAGAGTCGCGCCAAACGCTTCAGCGATCGCCTGATGTCCCAAACATATTCCTAACAAATCCTTTGAGGGAGCGTATTCACGGATCAACTCTGGCATGATACCCGCTTCTGAGGGAATCCCTGGGCCTGGAGAAAGGAGAATCTTGGCAAAGTCCTTTACTTCGTCAAGCGAGATCTTATCATTACGGCGCACTTCCATATCCAAACTTGGTTCTAGCTCACGAACCATGTGAACCAGGTTATAGGTAAAAGAATCATAATTGTCCAATACCAGTAGCTTCATTATCTAACGCTTAAGGTTTTCATTTTATAACGATTCAGCTATTTCGATAGCTTTGCGCAATGCGGCAAGCTTATTATTAACCTCTTCCAGCTCAGAAGCTACTACCGACTTAGCCACTACACCTGCCCCTGCCTGGTAGAATAATGCTCCATTTTGGCTTAAAAAGGATCGGATCATAATAGCATGATTGAAATCTCCGTTAAATCCCATAAATCCGATCGCTCCACCATAATATCCACGACGAACATTTTCATACTGATTGATCAAAGTCATGGCCTTATGTTTCGGCGCCCCGGAAAGTGTTCCAGCTGGGAAGGTATCTGCAACCACTCTAGCCGGCTTGGTATCTTCATCCAATTTTCCTGTCACCTTTGAAACCAAATGGATCACATGAGAAAAGTACTGGATCTCCTTAAAGGTCTCTACCTTCACCGTATGACCATTCCTGCTTAGATCGTTACGAGCCAAATCAACCAACATCACATGCTCAGCGTTTTCTTTGACGTCGTCATAGAGCTGCTTAGCCAACTCCGTATCGGCCTGATCATCACCAGTACGCCGGAAAGTGCCGGCTATGGGATGGATGCTAGCTTCTCCCTGCTTGATCATGATCTGAGCTTCCGGAGAAGACCCAAAAATCTTGAACGATCCGTAATCAAAATAAAATAAGTAAGGGGACGGATTTACCGATCTCAAGGCCCGATAGACATTAAAGTCGTCCCCTTTAAAAGCAGTATGGTACCGCCGAGATAATACTATTTGGAATACATCTCCTCTAAAGCAATGATCCTTCCCCTTCTGCAATACTTCCAGAAATTCATCATCATC